>JAZOQT010000015.1:0-7300 GCA_045656245.1 Faecousia sp. | reverse complement strand
CACCACGATTTCCGTGCGTTGGGCGCGCCGCTGGACGAGGATTGCTTGCCCAATGCCATTGCGCTGCTGGAAGATGCCGTGGCAGGCCACTGGTCTCCCTGTCAGATGCCCAGCTTCTGGGGACAGGATATGCCCTTGACCAGGCAGGAGGAGTCCAATGCCACGGGACAGTTAATGGATCGTCTGACCTACCACAGGGGACGCAACATCATTAACGTGGGAACTCCGAAGAAACAAAACTGAATATGCAAACGAAGCACCGGCCGGAGGCCGGGGGTTCGTCATGTCAAGTTGTTTTGTCCAGTTCCAGCATGATGCGGATGTTTTCCCGGTCTTTCTCTTTTTCGCTGTCGGCAAGCTGGTTGTAAGGAACCAGCAATTTGTGAATCCGTTTAGTCATGTCTTTGTTTTTGCCGTTCTCCGGAATGCCGAATGTCCAATTGTTCAGATAATGGTAGCGGCACCAACGGATGTGTTCCAGCTCGGCCAGCAATTCCAAAGATTCCAGAGTCAGGGGACGATCTCCCTGTATGCGAAGCTGAACATCATGATAGTCGGCTGCGCTGATGTTGGAGTACCGTGTAAAGGGGTCCAGCTTCTGCCAGAAGAGTTCGCGATTGACCTCGGTCTCTTCCGCGCCTTCGTACAGATTGGCGTAGCGCAAGTTGATTCGTTTTGCGTACAGATAGAGTTTGGAACCCACGATGTGTTCCAATTTTAGGGTTTCTGCCTTCCAATCGTAGCAAATCAGGGGTGCCTGGGCGGCCAACAGAGCTGCGCCATCGGGATGGGAAACCAACGCATGGACGGTTACTTCGGGAACAGAAAGTGACAGATCCCGCAACAGGGAAAGTTGGTCTTCCTGCTGTGCGGCAATTACCATATTTGCCTCCTGAAGCAGTGGAAGGGCGTTTTGCCAGGACTCTTCGTGGAACACCACGGGGTCGGAGATAGAGGGGAGCTGGTGATAAACGGAAGGGAAGCCGTCAGCGGAGCCGAATATATGGTACTCAATACGTTGTTCGGGATCAAAAATGTTATTTTGCAGGGCGGAGAGAAGTAATTCCCGGCCCAACCGTCCGAAGCCCAGCAGCACAATTTTCATGCGGTGGCCCGACTGTACTGAAGCATCATAGGGGCAATACTTTTTCCAAAAGAAGCGGGCAGCGATTTCCTCCGGACAGAATAGGTGCAGATTTGCCAGACTGCTTGCCTGTGCGGGCAGTGCGCTGCACTGCAGATAGGTGTCTTTTCCTTCAAGAATGGATTTGTTTCTGTGATAAAACTCCAGATTCTCGGTCTCGCTGCCCAACAGGATGTAGCAGTGGGCTTTCACTGCGGCCTGATCCATATCCACGCCCCGAACACCCAGTTCGTTCAGTAAGGAGGCTTTTTCTGCAGCCGGGCCGTATATGCCTACGCTTTTACGTGTACAGCGGGCTACAAAAACACGGAAATGCTGGCGCAGAACATTGGCGACCAGCACTACCGTACCGGCCGTAGCCAGCGGTGCCAGCCATCGCGCGATCTCAATCAGAGTGTTCGCCGGCATTTCTGAGTGCCCCATGCCGTAAAGACCGATGCAGCGGTAGACCGCTTGAAGTACCGGTTCCCCGGCCAGAGTAAAGCCGATCATGCCCAGAACAAATGGGATCAGGATCAAAACAGGCTTATAGATTCGTCGGAGTTTCACGTGCCGTCCCTCTTTCTTATCCATTTCATTTGCGCGCAGAGCACCGGGCAATACCCTCAAAATTTGACCGACCTTGCGCTGCAATGATATTGAGAGCAGTGTAGACTGCTAATCTGACATTGTAGGGCAACGTGGGCGTCAATTCGTGCTTAAACGCATTGTAGCACCGGGGGACGGGAGCGTCAACGGCTTTCGTTGCGGCGAAAGCGGCAGAAAACATATGTCTATTTATAATTCTGATACATCTGCGCCCCACATCACTGCAGGAAATCGGCTGATTTATGCTCGATTCACCACAGGGTGGATACAGAAGATTTCATTGTCTTTATATGGAACATGCGGTATAATGAGCAAAAATATTGGGGTGATACCATGCAAACTGACAACAAGTATACCGAGAAGGCTCGTGTGTTGGTTGAGTTTTATGATCGGGAATATATGGAAAATATCGTATCCCTTCTGCATGGAACATACTCTGCCGTTGTTTATGTGTGTTTTTCGGGGGACAATGTGCCGACTGCCAGGGATCGGGCGGCGCTCAGTCGGTTTGTAAGAAATCGATTTGGATTTGACCCGCGTTTCCTGGAAATTGAGGAAAATACGCTCCCCGGTGCGCTGGGAAAGCTCCGGAGTCTTATTTCCGACGGTCGGTTTTATGATTTTGATATTACCGGTGGCTCCTCGATTTTTATTGCAGCAGCCGGCGCGCTGATGGTGGAAGCGGGAACAGAACGCATGTGCATCCACGAATATGATGTAACGGACGGAACATGCAAAGTTTGTTGTCCGAAGGATCGACGGTCAGCGGCTGAGGGGGCAGAGTTTGATGCACTCACTATATCGGAAATTTTGGATCTGCAGGGGATCAAAATAGTAGATACTAAATCACCGATCCGTTATGAAATGACGCGGGAGCTGAGCGATGAAATACTGCGGTTGTGGGAGGCAGTCAGCGGAAATCTGAAGGAATGGAATGCCTTTGCAGTCCTGCCCGCGGAATATACAAAAACCCTGTCCGGCGTGATAGTGGAAAAGCGCATGGCGGAGCAGCAGTATGCCTATTTCGAGCCGTTGCTGAAAAGGCTTGCACAAAGCGGAATTCTGTCGAATTTGAGGTTTCGCTCGGACGGGAAACATGCCTTCGTTACATTTTGCCTGAATGTTCCGGAATGTGCGTATGTGCTCTATCAGAAGGGCGGGAACCTTCTGGAGATGCTGGTCTATTTGACGGTTGTAAACAACGGATGCTTTGGGGACTGCTGTATCGGGATCAAGCTGGATTGGGACGACCGGACAGTAAATGGATACGCAAACCCCTTCAATGAGATTGATGTGGTGATGACGAAGGGCCATATCCCGTATTTTGTAAGTTGCAAGAATACTAAAGTTGAAAAAGACTTTCTTTATGAGATTATGATTATGACCAAGCATTTTGGCGGGGCCTATGCGGTTCCGGTACTGTTGTCCACGGTGGAAAACAGCAATGCGCTACGGGCACGGGCGGCAGAAATGGGAATTGTGCTGATCGATCATATCAGTACGATGACTGCACAGGAGTTTGCAAAAAAACTGGACAAGGAGTTTTGCGGTGCCGGACATACGTAATGTGGTTCTTTGTAAAGAAACGCACTAAAAATACGACTAGAGGGGAGATCGTTTCAATGACACGGGCTGAAATGGGGAAAGAGTACTTTAAAAGCGGATGCAATTGCGCGCAATCGGTTGTAATGGCATTTAGCGACTTGCTGCCGATCGGCGAGGAACTGATTATGAATGGAATGCTCCCGTTTGGGTCCGGAATCGGCCGCATGAGGCAGATGTGCGGCGCAGTTAGCGGAATGTGTTTTGTGGTTGGACTTCTGTACAGTCGGCAGGAAGGTGGCAGTCAGAACAAAAATGAAGTCTACCAGATCGTACAGTTGCTGGCCGAAAGATTTCGGCAAAAGAACGGCAATGTCATTTGTAAGGATCTATTGAGCGGCATCAACAACTCCACCGAACCTGTGGCAGAAGAACGGGATTCCGTGTACTACAAAAAGAGACCCTGCGCCGAATATGTTTACGACGCCATTGAAATACTGGAAGAGTTCATCGAAGAACGCAAGGGCGGTTGATGGGAAGGAAATCGGTATGGAATATGATGTTTTTCTTTCTTACGCGAGAAAAGATGACATTGAAACAGTAAGGAAGGTATATGAGAAGCTGTGTGAGAGCGGTCTGAAGGTGTGGTGGGACATGGCAAACATGACCCAGCGTGAACTTGCCTTTACCGAAGAGATCGGACAGGTCATCAAGAACACCGAACGTCTGGTTCTCTTTGTGGGCGATGCTATGCCGAGCAGCGAATACGTAGATGCCGAGTGGCGATATGCCCGAAAATGTGGTGTTAAGGTTTACCCTGTACTCTACGCCTGTGACAAGGATGATCCGGATAAATTTAAGTTAGTGCCCCAGCGTTTGCGCAGAATGCACATTCGTGATCTGACCGGAGCTCTGAGCGTGGATGAGGAAATTGAAAAACTGATTGAAGACCTGAATCAGCCGCTGCCGGCGCTGGCTCCGTTGCTCAATGTGCCTGCTCTTCCGGCAGGTTATGTGGAGCGGGAGAGTATTTTGGATACACTGGTCGAACACTTTTTTGGGGACCGGTCTGAAAACATTGGAGAGATCCGGTTTTGCTCGGTGTCCGGAATGGGAGGCGCGGGCAAGTCCACCGTGGCAAGCGCCCTGTGTCACGACGAAGCCATCCGGAGGCAGTTTGAGGAAATCATTTGGGTCAGGCTGGGTGACAGCGGAACATTGATAGATGCCTGGCGCCAGATTGCCGTGCAGTGTTCCTTGCCCCTTGATTTGAACGAACTGGAAATGCGAATCGAGCTCACGAAACGCTACGAGAGAAAAACCTGTCTCTTTGTTTTTGATAACTGTACTGATGCCAAAATTGTGGAATTTCTGAAGAATGCACTGGATACCAGCCGCAACCGTGTATTGCTGACCTTCCGCGAGAACACGCTGAGCAACGCTTTCGGCATCAAAAACTATCCGGTCGCCAACGCAATGACAAAAGAAGAGGCGCTTCGTCTTCTGGCGGGATACTGCCGGGTCAAACAGGAAGATTTGGGAGAGGGTGCCGAACGCTTCATTGATGCGGTGGGCAAGCATGCACTTGCGCTTTCCATCGGTGCAGCTATGTATCTGGAGTTTAATGACTGGGATATCATTGCCGAGTCTTACGCGGAAGCAGAAGCGGAATTTGAGGCCGTGATACCGAATTATGAATACAAAGGGGTCATGGCATCCATTGACGCTTCCGCAAAAAATCTGACCCCCGAGGCATCCACGTTATTCCGGATGCTGGCGGTCTTTCCTCATGAGATATCCATTCCGGTTAAGCAGGTCACGATGCTTTGGGAGGATAAGATCAAGGAACTGTATGCCGTCAGTGCCGGAGTCGGCGCAAAGGTGTTTTTTCAGCTGAAAAGTTTGCACAATAAGTCGCTGATTGTTTATGACGCAGAGAATAAGTGTGTTACCCTTCACAACCTGGTGGCATATTATCTCAGCCTGAAGCAGGATGTAATTCCTCTTTTGGCTCCTTTTGTTGAAAAAATCAGTGCCAATAAGGATGAATACTATTACGAGTACATTTTATATCACCTGATCGCGCAGGGAAAAGAGGACGAGGCAAGGAAGCTGTTGTTCAGCTACGATTATCAATTTGAAAAAATCGGTACAAACGGCCTGAACAGTCTGATGTGTGATTTTAAGTACTGGAACGATGCAGAAACCGATATGCTTCGTATGTTTTATAAATTGTCTGCGCCAATCATTAAGGCGGACAGACGTCAAATTGCGGCGCAGCTGTTTGGACGATTCCAATATCCCAACGATTTGTCAGGAATCCATGGTCTAATGATGCAGGCATATGCATCGGCACAAAGACCATTCCTGTGCCCGTCAGATGTCTGTATGATGCCTCCCGGAACGGCGGAGACAGATGTCATTGCCTTGGGGGAAACGGCATTTTCTCTGCGCTGCTTTGACCGGAAGCTATATGTCGCAGACAAATCGGGTGCCGCCACAGTCATCGACCCCAAAACCTGCGAGGAAGAAAAATCCATTCAGACCCGGTTTTGGTGCATTGATGCATTCCGATATGCCGACTACATCGTCAGTGTCTATGATAAAAACAAAGTCAAGTTCCATGATCTGCGTTCGGACTGTTCCGTGGATGTCCAACTGGACGGATTGATCTCATCGTGGGCAACAATCGGGGATTTGCTTTATATTGGAGACACAACAGGAAAGATCACTCGGTTCAACCGCGGCAAGCAGGAGTCACAAATCTGCTGCGCGCACGGAATCAGCTGCCTTTATGCAGAACAAGATGGGACGTTAACGGTAAATTGTATTAACAAGGCTCGATATCGGCTTGGTGCTGAATTAACCGAACTGCAGCAAACGGAGTATCGGATCATCAAGAAACAGGGGGAGATCGAGCTCTCGTCCCACGGACGGTTATATATCAATGGAGAAAAGCTTTCAGGGACTGGTCGTGTTAAGGATTTTGATGAGAATGTTTACATTAACAACCGAAATGAGATCGTAGTATTCAACACAAAGGATGGCAGCACCGTTCAAACATACCGAAGCAGCAATGAACTCAGAACCGTATGCAGAACCGGGGATTATGTATTTACCGGTGATAATAATCGAAACCTGTATAAGTGGGATATGGAGCTTCCGCAGTTGGAGGTGGACCATACAAAGCAATGGATCAATTCTATGGCAGCGTATGGGAACGATCTTTATTACGTTCGACAGGATGGCAGTATCTACAAAAATGAGATGCTGCTTGCGGAGAAGAAGCAATGGTATAACGCGCTGGTTGTAACGGAAGAGTTTGTCATTACTGCGGATAATGTAGGTGAGATTATATTCTTTGATAAGCAGAGCATGGAATGCGTTCATAACCTACAGTATGGGAATAAGATTACTGCTATGGCGGTGGACGGCAATCATCTGTTTATCTCGGATGGACTTGGAATTGTCTCAGTTTTGGATCTGGACAGCCGCAGTTGGCTGGGTACACATAAGGTTGGAAGCTGGATTACGTCCATCTCTGTTCTGGACTCCATACTGGCGTGCTCGGATCGTTATGGCCATATCATGCTCTATGACAGCAAGACCATGACCTATCTCCGTATGATCGATTTGCACAGTGAGATTGCCTGTATGACATGCCATAGAGGGCATCTCGCAGTGGCATTTAAAGAGGGCAGCATCCGGATGATTAATGTACATTCGGGGGAAGAAGTATGTACATATAATCCGTCTTTGTCGAATGTAACCGCGCTGCATTCATTTGAGGAAACCTTGTATGTGTGTACCGAAGTGAACTGGCAGAGGGTTAAACTGGTTGAATAAGTCTTTGCAATAGGGTTATCGCAAAAAATTAAAATTCCATAAAAAATTACGCAGAGCTGCTATCTTAGCGGCTCTGCGTAATTTTTTGGTTCATTAGGCCGGCAAATGGGTCTTGGAGACACATGTTGCGGCAGACGCTTTTTGATTTGTGGATCAGTCCGGAATATATTCCCGCACACG
>JAZOQT010000014.1:0-9111 GCA_045656245.1 Faecousia sp. | reverse complement strand
AAAAGAACCTCCCGGAAACCGGGAGGTTCTTATCCTTTTCAGAGTTTAATCGTTGCTCTTGAATACGTCTGCCACTTCGCTGATAGTTACGAAGGCCTTGGGGTCGATGGTGTGAATGATGTTTCTCATTCTGTAAATCTGGAATCTGTTGACCACAAAGTAAATCACCGTTTTCTCCGCATTGGAGTATCCGCCGGTGGCTTCCATGACAGTGGTTCCGCACTTAAATTCCTCCACCAGGGCCTCGTTTATTTCCGCTGCCTTCTCCGTTACAATCATAACGGATTTGGAGCGGTCCAGGCCCTCCACAACGAAGTCAATGGTTTTCAGCCCCGCGCCGTAGGTTACGATGGAGTAAAGTGGCAGAATCCAGCTCTGGGTTGCAATTCCGCAGACGATATACAGGATTACGTTGTAAATCATCACAAAGGTTCCCACGGTGATGTTCAGCCTTTTTGAGAAAATAACCGCCATAACCTCCACGCCGTCAATGGCGCCGCCGTAGCGAATCGTAAGGCCGCTGCCGACACCGGAAATAATGCCGCCAAACAGGGCGCATAGCAGCAAATCCTCACCGGCAAAGGGCGAAGCGGCGCTTACATCCACAGGCAAAACATCGGTTATCAGCCAGGCCGCGGCAGAATACACGGCAACGGTAAACAGAGAATATACCGTAAACGCCCCACCCTGCTTTTTCAGGCCAAACAGGAACAGCGGCACATTGAGAAGCAGAAGAAATACAGACAGCGTCCACTGCTCCGGGGTGATTTGGGAAAGCAGAATGGATGTGCCGGAAATACCGCTGTCATACAGCCGCACCGGGGTCAGAAAGACCGTTACGCCCACCGCGTTGATGCACCCTGCAAAAAACAGAAAAATAAAATTGCTCCACTTGATGGATTGCAGAAATTTTTTCATAAGCCCTCACCTTTTGATTCCAATCTTGTACTTATGTTGATTATATCATTTTTATTGCTGAAATTCAACGTATAAAATCCCGGAAAATGGCGCCCGCCCCTTGTTATCCTGGCTTCCCTGTGCTACAATAAATTGGTAAACGGCCCGCAGAAACGACCGTTTGCGCAGTTTCTATAACGATTACTGTTTGGAGGGAAACATCAATGAAGAAATTATTGAGCATCTTGCTGGCTGTGGCAGTGATTATGGCCCTTGCCCTGCCCGCCATGGCTGCAACGGAATCCACCCAGCCGGAGCTGTATGCCGACGCCTACGATATGACCTACTATGTAGGCGGCTACGGTGCTATGCCTAACCGTTACCAATGCCAAGTCAGATATCCAGAAGAGGGTTACGCAGATTGGTTTGACATTTCCTTTGGCGACCCCATTGTGGAAAACTGGCCCACAACAGTGGGCAATCACACCGTTACCTTTGAAAAGACCACCGTCATTTCCGACGCAGGAGACGAAGAATATACCTTCCAGGTTTCCATGAACATCACCGTGCTGGAACTGCCTGCTACCTCCGGTCAGTGCGGCGATACCATGAACTGGGAATTTGACACCGACACCGACACGCTGACCATTTCCGGCACCGGCGATATGTACACTGTGGCAGAATCAGATGAAGATTTCCAGAATGAGAACTACAATTACGAGCCGGGTTGGTGGTATTTTCCTGTTAAGCATATTGTTATTGAGGAGGGTGTAGAAAATCTGGCAAACTACGCCTTTACTCAAGCAGCTATGAACAACTACTACGAAATCCTCGAGACAATTCAGCTCCCGACTACCCTGAAGGCAATTCCTGAATTGGGTTTCCTGATGGCTGATGCTATGACTTCCTTGTCCATTCCCGAGGGTATCACCTCTCTTACCGGCTGGCCTTTCGGTTATCCCGGCAACAGTTTCCTTTCCTTGACGGAACTGTATCTGCCATCTACTCTGACCGAAATGGACATCCTGACAATTTGCTTGGGCGGATTTGACGAAGGTAATTTCCCCGCTCTCTCTTTGAAGAAAATCCATTTTGCAGGAACGGAAGAACAGTGGAATTCCATCCAACAAGTTAAATCTGATGCGATAGCAGGAATCCTCGGAGAAGGAGCTGCTGAATGGTATTCCATGTTCGCAGAGCCTTATGCGCAAGTAGAAATCATTTTTGAGCCCAATGACAACGATGCCACTGGCGGCAGCACCGTCGCCGTTCCTGACAGCTCCGTGGAAATCACCCAGGGCCAGGACGTGGTCATCGACGTAACCAAGAGCGAGACCGACGGAGCGGAAAAGGTAGAAGGCGTTGTGATCAGCTCCCAGACTGTGGACAAGATTGCCAGCGCCGAAACCGCCGTAGCAGTCAAGCTGCCCGACGCCACCGTATCCTTTGACAAAACTGCCATCAGCTCTGTCAGTCAGCAGGCCGGCGCCGCCGCCGTTACCATTGTGGCAAAGGAAGTGGAGGAATCCACTTTGACCACCCAGCAGGCCGCCGCCCTGGAGGACAAGCCGGTTCTGACCGTCCTGTCCCTGGAAGCCCATGCAGGCGCGACCAAAATCACCGACTTTGGCGGCGGCAAGGTTACCGTTTCTGTGCCCTTTGCATTGCCCCAGGGCAAGACCGGCGCGGATTTCTACGTGGCCTACGTTGCCGCTGACGGCACCTTCACCGTGATGCCCACCACCTATGCCGACGGTGTGCTGTCCTTCGAGACCACCCACTTCTCCAACTATGTGGTTCTGGAAAAAACGCCCGACGGCAACAGCAACCCCCAGACCGGAGATAACAGCCATCTGCTGCTGTTTGCCGTGGTAATGGCCGCAGGCGCTGCCGCTGCAGTCTGCAGCATCAAGGCCAAGGCCATCTAATCCATATCCCTGTATAAGCAAAACCCCCCGGAAAATCCGGGGGGTTCCTTTTTTGAATTTCTCCGCAAAGAGCCTCTTACACCGCGCGAATGGATTCCACCGGCTTCTTCTTCGCGGCATTGTACACCGGGAAGAAGGTGGCCACCATCACCGTTACAAAAGCGATTCCAATCAGAATCGCATAACTGAACGGTCCAAACACGAAGATGGACGCTCCCAAATTCGATGCAAACTTCTGATTCAAAACGTTGCACAGCAGAACGCTTGCCGTGGCAGAAAGGACAACGCAAATCACACCGATGACAAAGGATTCCGACAGGAAAATCTTAAATACATCGTTGCTTCTGGCGCCCACCGCCCGCAAGATGCCAATCTCCCGCTTCTTGCTGGAAATGGATACGGAGATGAAGTTGGACAGCAGAAGCGCTGCGAACACCGCCAGCACCAGGCCCACATACAGGAAAATCTGGGACAGGCTCTTGACCATATCGTCCACCATCTTCAGGGAATCCACAAAGCCTCCCACCAAACGCAGGCGGCTGTCGTCCTCGCCGAATTCCTCGTTGCTGTAAATCTCCCAGAAAAGCTCCATCTTTTCCTCCGGAACATTGCCGGGCAGGTAAATCACGGAATAGACGCCGTCCTTGGCCTCCACATACTTGGTGGTGGACTCGGGATAATCGGAAACTGTAGTCTTCTGCTCGTCCCAAAGGGTCTGCTCCATGGCGTCAGATACATAGCAGGCCTGGGAATGCTGGTCTGTCAAATCCCTGTAAACGCCCACCACGGTAAACTCTCTGACCTGTCCAATGTGGGACTGGGAATTCTGATTGTACAGCTGAACCCCCAGAGTCATATCCATTGCGTCAGCCTTCACCCGTTGAATCAGGGCATTGAGCCTCTGTGTATACTCCTCATCGGTAAAATACTGAATGGGGTCTTCGTCATCTTTCACTTCTTCCTTATGTACGCCGCCCATTTCCAATTCCCAGGCCTGATTCATCAGCTTGTAATATTCTTCTGCCTGGTCATATTTCTCCTGCTTTTGGAGCTTCTCTGCCTCCTGGGAATAGTAGTTGCTCACCATGCTGACGAACTGGCGAATGGGTACAATAATCTGCCCGTCCTCCAGATTCAGCTCCGCCGCTGTAATGGGATAGTACTTCTGTCCGCTTACAAAGCCGGAAACGCTCTGATACCGGTACTCACCGTAATCCGGAATCTGGTACTCCCCTTCCCATTTGGTTCCCACAGCAATCTGCATGTAATGGCTTTTATCTTCCTTATAGTCCTGGTAGCGGTTGGATATCTCCGCCAGGTCCTCCATGGAAACATAGCACACAAGGGACAGTCCGGACTCCAAATGGCTCATATAATTTCTGTACAGGGTATAGTTATCGTCTATCGAGCCCTCCTTCAGAGCCTCAAACTCCTCCGGGATTCTACCGCTGTCAAAAATACCGGTTATTGTATATTCCTTGCCCTCCAGAATAATGGACTTGCCGATGAGGGCGGCAGGCTCGCTCACATCCAGCGCCGTGCCGTCTTTCCCATAGGGCTTGCAGGCCACCAGCATATCCGCAAAATAGGAGGTAATCATAATCTCGCCCTTGTTCGCAGGATATTCGCCCTGAATCTGACTGCGCAAGGCATTGTCCTCCGGCAGGAACGCCATGCCCCGGATTTCATTGTACCAATACCGGCTTTCCACCTTCATCAGATTGAAGCCGCCGTAGGTGCTTACGCCGCCAAAGGCGTTGCTGTTCAGCTTCGCTGCCTGTTCCTGCAAATCCGCCGGGGAGAATTTCGCCTGATAGTAGTTGCTGTAAGTATGGGCCGCCTCGCCGTTTGTATACCAGGTAATCTCCGACTGATACTGCTTAATCAGCTGCAGGGCCGAAAGGTTTGTATCCCGGAGGGTCTGCTTAAAGGTGGCCTCGCTGTTATAAAAGTTCATGGTGGACAGCAGGCCAAACAAAACGAAGGCCACCGTACACAAAAGCACCGTAAAGAACAGCCGCACGGGCTTGTTGCGAATGCCGGAAACGCCAATCTTAAAGGCATGGCGAATGGGCAGTCTGGAACGGATAAACCGGCTGTCCTCTTTGGTATATTCCTTTTTGGGCGTCTTTTCCGGGTCGGTTTCCTGAAACACTTCCATCTGCCCGGCGTCTGTGATTCTGGCTGCGGACTTGAAGGTCTGCACCGACTTCTCGTCCCCGGCAATCACCACATCCTTGTCCGTCTTCCGCAGAAACTCCTTAATCCGGTCAAAGTCCCTGTCGGAAAGCTCTGCGCCGTTTTTAATGCACAGCACATTGCCCACCCGGTTCATGTTCTGGGAAATCTCCTCGGCAGCGGCGTGGCCCTTGCTCACATCGGAAATCACCTTTCCGTCCTTCAGCTCGATGATGCGGTCGCCGTACTGCTCCGCAAAATCCCGGTCGTGGGAAACCACGATGACCAGCTTGTCCCGGGACAGCTTTTTCAAGGTGTCGAACACCTGCTTGCCTGTGTTGGAGTCCAGGGCGCCGGTGGGCTCATCGGCCATAATAATCTCCGGTTTCTTGACAAGGGCTCTTGCAATGGCGATTCTCTGCTTCTGACCGCCGGAGAGCGTGTTGGGCTTGCGCTTGGCATAGCCGGTCAAATCCACCTCTTCCAGCAGAGCCTCGATGGCCGCCTTGTCCTTGGGCTTGCCCTGCAGCTCCAGAGCAAGAGCAATGTTGTCCTCCACGGTAAACTCATTGAGAATATTATACTCCTGGAAAATAAAGCCAATGAAGGTATTGCGGTAGCTGTCGAAATCGCTGCCGGAGAAGCTCTTGCTGCTTCGGCCCTTTACAATGATTTCACCCTCCGTGGGGCTGTCCAGACCGCCGCAGACATTCAAAAGCGTGGACTTACCGCTGCCGGATTTGCCCAGCAGGAATACCATTCCCGTTTCCCCAAAGCGCAGAGAAACTCCGTCCAGGGCGTTCACATCCGCGCCCTTCTTCGTCTTATAAATCTTTTTTAGGTTTTTAATCTCTAACAAAAAGATCCCTCCCTGTATTTGTGTGAACCCAAGGGTTACTTTCCTCTGTTACTATAGCAAAGATATTTCCAAATTGCAAATTTTCCCAGACTGTTATTTCAGCAGCTCCAGGGCCTTTTGGTACTTTTCTACTCTTTCCAAGGCCTTCTCGTCCACAGTGTCCAATCTGGAAAGGTCAGAATTGTGCTTCAAATCCGCTTGTTTCACCGCCCGGGCAATGGGATTGCTCTTGATTTGCGAAACATATTCCATATACGGCACCCGGTCATCATGGGTCATAAGGGCAATGGCGGTCAGCACCGGCTGGGAAAAGCCCATCTGCCGGAGGTCTTCCAATGTGTAGTGTGTGTCCTCAATGACATCATGCAAAAGGGCAACCACCGTGGTTTCCTCGTCGGTCATCTGCTCCGCCAGATGAAACGGATGGAACACATAGGGCAAACCGCTTTTGTCAAGTTGGTCTTTGTGGGCTTCAAAGCACAGCTTCAGCGCCTTTTTGGTGCTTTGCGTATAAATCATATCTGCTCACCTCATGTCTAACTATACCATATTCGGCGTCCAAATGAAAGTGCCTTGCAAAAAATCCGCCGGAATTTCCCGCTATCTGCTCCCCTCGAGCCCTCCCTTTAAGGAGAATGCTAAAACGCTCGCCACCCGACTTGGGTGGCGAGTTTATTTCCCTTAACAGCGGCCTGCTTAAGACAGACTCCGTTGCTTCTTTTTTCTGTTGGCAAACCAGGACGGCAGATACGGCAACGCATGGATCAGCAAGTAGATGCCGTAGACCAGCACCACCGAAAGCCAATCCGGAGTAGCTGCGCCAATGGGGGCAAAGAAAAAGGAATTGAGCTTAAAGAACATATAGTCCGAGCCTATCGGGGAGAAATTCACAAGATTGGCGACCACCGACACTACCAGCGCCGGAACTGCCGGCAAAAGCAGCTGGGAGGCTTTGGTAACGCCGGTATAGCGATGGTAACCGGAGGCCAGCATCAGCGCTGCGCACAGCACCAGAACGCCATGGTAGAACAGGGTGTGGAAGCCTGCAAAGGAAATGCAGGAATAGTTGCTCAAAATGTTGGCCGGATAAACAAAGTTAATCGCGCCGCCCAGAAGTCCCAGGCTGCACACATACCCGCAGGCAGCATACCGCGCATTGCCCTTGCCCCATATTGCAAAGGGCATGGCGTACAGGAAAATGCTGCATGGATACAGCGGCAGATTGCCGCCCCACTCAAAGCGCACCGCAGCGCCGCAGCAGGTCTCCCATGTGATTTTCACAATCTCCATCACCGTCAGCACGGCCCACAGGCAGGCAAATACCCTTTTAATCACCTTTTCCTCTTTTTTTCGAAGCAGGATACAGGTCAAAATAATCAGGACGAGCCAACAGCCGGAGACTGCAAAATGCAGGGGTGAGAAAAGTGTCCCGGGCAGCTGGCTGGCGTCGGGCAGGAAATCCTTATGGGTGAAGTAATTCCGGATCAGATCTGTCAGTGTCCACATAATACGCACCTCTTTCCGCGTTGATTGTAATATAGCGCCCAAAAAAAGTCAATTCCCGGCAACCCCATAAAGGGCACAAACCGCAAGCTTTAAGAAAAACTTAAAACACACTCTCGCCCATTTGTGATAGGATAATACCAACAACAGGGCAGTGGCCCGGAAGGACAGAGATGACCCTATGAAAGAATTTTTTGCATGGCTTTTTAGCCAAAACAATTCCGATCTGAAAATCGGCCTTTTTGACGGATGGCATTTCCTTTACCTCTTTATCGTTTTCGGCGGCACATTGGCGCTGGCGCTGCTGGGCAGGAAATTCCCCGGACGGAAAAAGCAGCTGCAAAACATTATGACCTACCTGACGGTGGGGCTGTATGTCATAGACTTTTTCATTATGCCCCTGTCCGACAGCTACGACGGTATCAGCGCCTATAAGCTGCCCTTCAACATCTGTACCATTATGGCAGTGCTCGCGCCCTTTGTGCAGTTCAATCCCAAATTCGCCAAGCTCCGGCAGCCGGTGGTTACCCTGTCCATCGCCGCCAGCTTAATGTGGATGTGCTACCCCGGCACAGCTCTTGGCGGACAGCCTCCCTTCTGCTACGTTATTTTCCAGACCTTTATGTACCACGGGTTTCTGTTCTGCTGGGGCGTGCTGAATCTTGCCTACGGGGATGTGGTGTATGATATCCGCAAGATTTGGAAGGAATTTGTGGGTATTCTGATGATTCTTGTGTGGGCAAGCTTTGGCAACGCGGTCTACGACCGGGGTTATAACTGGTTCTTTATCCAGGAAAGCATTTTCCCCTTCCTGTCCGACGAGATTATGCCCCTTATGGTGGTATTGTCCGTATTTGGCGTCTGCCTGGTAATCTACGGCATCTACTTTGCCGTCAAAGCGATGTGCAAAAAGAAGGCGGCTGTGTAACGCGCTTACAGGGGCATTTTTGATGCTGCCTGCAAAAATCCCCACCGGGAACCCGGTGGGGATTCATTATTGGTTTAAGCTATTAGCCCTTAATGGCAGCCTGTGCTGCTATGCACAAAAGGGGGAATTAATAATACATCATTCCGCCAATCATACTGCCTACAACTGCGCCATAGATAATTGAAAATACCATAGAAACTATAAATCCAATCAGTGCTCCCTTTCCAGCAGATTTTGCCATCAAGGGTTTTGTGTCCTTATTGATGAGCCAAATAATCAAGCCAGCCAACGGAATAAAGAAGCCCAAAACAGCCATTCCCGTACTAGGTGCATCGTTGGTATTGGCTACAGCAGTCTTCTCTTGCGTACTGCAACCGCAATGTACGCAAATAACAGCATCATCTAAAATTTCCTTGCCACACTTTTTGCAAAACATAATACATACCTCTTTCTTTTTGTAGTTGCAACTATATTTTAGATATTTTTTGTCTAAATGTCAATAGAAAGTTTTTGTCTATCATATAATATATACGGTGATGAGAATGAAACTTTCTTTTGGTGAAAAAGTACGAAATTTAAGAGAAGATAAAGACTTAAATCAAACTCAACTGGGCAAAGCTGTGGGCATGACCCAGCGGAAACTGTCCTATATTGAGTGTGGCAAATGTGAGCCGAGCGTTGACGATATTGTGGCCCTTTGCAATTTTTTTAAGGTGTCTGCCGATTATCTTCTCGGCATAAAGGAATAATAAAACCTCCCGATTTCTCGGGAGGTTTTTTGTTAGGAAATGTTAGCCCTTAATGGCAGCCTGTGGTGC
>JAZOQT010000013.1:0-9751 GCA_045656245.1 Faecousia sp. | reverse complement strand
CCCCAGGAGGCTTACGACCTGGTTTCCGCCATTAAGGATGCCGTGGATATGCCCATCGACCTGCACACCCACTCCACCACCGGTCTTGCCTTCATGACCTATTTGAAGGCTGTGGAAGCCGGCGTGGACATCATCGACACCGCCATTTCTCCCTTCTCCGGCGGCACTTCTCAGCCCGCCACCGAAACCATGGCCTACGCCCTGCGTCAGCTGGGTTATGAGGTGGAGCTGAACGACGAAGCCACCACCGCTATGGCAGACTACTTCAAGGGCGTCCGGGACCAGTTTGTTGCCGACGGCACACTGATGCCCAAGTCCATGGCTACCGACACCCAGTGCCTGACCTATCAGGTGCCCGGCGGTATGCTTTCCAACCTGCTGAGCCAGCTCAAGCAGATGAACGCTCTGGATAAGTTCGAAGAGGCTCTGGCCGAAACCCCCAAGGTTCGCGCAGATATGGGTTATCCCCCTCTGGTTACCCCCACCTCCCAGATGGTGGGCGTACAGGCTGTCCGCAACGTGCTGGACGGCGAGCGGTACAAGACCGTTTCCAAGGAAATCAAGGCCTACTGCCGCGGCGAATACGGCATCACCCCCGCTCCCATTGATCCGGAAATCAAGAAGCAGATTCTGGGAGACGAGAAGGAAGTGGAGGGCCGCTACGCCGACACCCTGGCCCCCGTTGTGGAAGCCACCCGGGAGAAGCTGGGAGATTTGGCCAAGTCCGACGAGGATGTGCTTTCCTACATCGCCTTCCCCAACCTGGCAGAGAAGTTCCTGGAGGAGCGCAAGGCCAAGGAAGAAAACGTGGTTACCTACACCATTCAGGAAGCATAAGGAGGCCCGGCCATGATGAAGTTTGCAACCCAGTCCCTTGCTGAAATCGGCACCGCCGATACCGCCTTGGTTGCCGTGGTTGGCTACGCCGTGGTATTTGTGGGTCTGATTTTGCTGATGCTGGTGGTTATGGCCATTGGCAAGGCCTTTGTTTCCGCTTCCAGGAAGAAAAAGGCCGCCGAAGCGCCTGTAGAAACCCTTTCCCAGGAAGCTCCCGCCCCCGCGCCCCAGCTGGCTCCCGGCGCTGCCGGTCAGCTTAAGCTACATGATGTAGAGCCCAAAACCGCCGCGATGCTTATGGCAATCGTGGCCGACAAGATGGGAAAGCCCCTCAACGAGCTGCGTTTCCTGTCTATCCGGGAGGTAAAGTGATATGAAATACCGGATTACTTTGAACAACCGCACCTACGAGGTGGAGGTAGAGCAGGCCGAAGCCATGCTGCTGCAGGAATACGCCGCCCTCGCCCCCGTTTCCGCCCCCGCAGCCGCAGAAGCTGCCCCTGCCCCCGTCGCCCCTGCAGCTGTCCCCAGCGCCGGCGCTGACGCCGTTTCCGCGCCCATGCCCGGTACGATTCTGAAGGTAAATGTATCTGCCGGTCAGGCCGTGAAGGAAGGGGACGTTCTGCTGATTTTGGAAGCCATGAAGATGGAAAACGAGATTCTGGCCCCCAAGGCAGGCGTTGTCAAGCAGGTTTTGGTTTCCAAAAGCTCCACTGTGGACACCGGAGCGCCTCTGGTGGTTCTCGGTTAAGGAGTTGCTATGGAGATTTTATTTGAAAACTTCTCTAACATCGAATTGCCCCACGTGATTATGTGGATCATCGGCGGCGTGTTGATTTACCTTGCCATTGCCAAGGAAATGGAGCCTACGCTGCTGCTGCCCATGGGCTTCGGCGCAATTTTGATGAATCTGCCCGTTTCGGTGCAGGGTACCGGTGTGCAGGCGGTTATCAACGCCCTGTTTGACATCGGTATCGACTACCACGAGCTGTTTCCCCTTTTGCTGTTCGTAGGCATCGGCGCCATGATTGACTTTGGCCCGCTGCTTTCCAACCCCAAGCTGATGATTTTCGGCGCTGCGGCCCAGTTCGGTATTTTCTTCACCCTGGCCCTGGCATCTGCCTGCGGCTTTGAGCTGAAGGACGCCGCTTCCATTGCCATCATCGGCGCCGCCGACGGCCCTACCGCCATTTACGTGGCCGGCCAGCTGGCCTCCAATTACATGGCCCCCATCATGGTGGCCGCCTATTCCTACATGGCCCTGGTGCCTTTGGTTCAGCCTCCGGTGATTAAGCTTTGCACCACCAGAAAAGAACGGCTGATTCGTATGCCCTATCAGAGCAAAAACGTTTCCAAGCGCACCAAGATTATTTTCCCCATTGCCGTTACCATCATCGTGGCCCTCTTCGCCCCGGACGCCGTGGCGCTGATTGGCTTTTTGATGTTCGGCAACCTGCTTCGGGAATGCGGCGTTACCAACTCCCTGTCGGAAACCGCCCAGAACGCCCTGGCAAACCTCATCACCATTTTCCTGGGCATCACCATTGCCGCCCGTATGCGGGCTGAGGAATTCCTGCAGTGGCAAACCCTGCTGATTATGGGTCTGGGCCTGGTTGCCTTTATTGTGGACACCTTCGGCGGCATTATGATTGCCAAGCTGATGAACCTGTTCCTGCCGGAGGGAAAGAAAATCAACCCCATGATTGGCGCGGCGGGTATTTCCGCCTTCCCCATGTCCGGCCGTGTGGTACACAAGCTGGGCCTGGAGGAGGACAGCTCCAACTTCCTGCTGATGCACTCCATCAGTGTCAACGTTTCCGGACAGATTGCCTCTGTTATCGCCGGCGGCCTGATTCTGGCCCTGGTGAAGGGCATTTTGGGGTAAGGAGGTAACGCTATGCATACTTGGATTATGAATCTGGGCTCTGCCGTTATCCAATATTTCCAGAGTGTATCCGATCCTTTGCTGCAGTCTTTGAAGATTGCCGGCGTGGGTATGCTGGGTATTTTTGTGGTAATCGGCATTGTCATTCTGTCTGTAACCCTGCTCAACCGGGTTTTCTCCAGATAATCCCACCTGTGGAGGTAAAAGAATATGAACTATAAAATTGCCCTCTGCGGCAAGGTATATGAAGTAGAGGTTTCCGGCGGTAAGGCTACCCTGGTAGACGAATACGATATCCGGACAGCCCCTGTCGCCGCTCCCGAAGCCCCCGCAGCCGCACCTGCGGCTGCTGCCCCTGCCGGCGGTATGACCGTTTCCGGCGGTACGGCCGTCAGCGCCCCCATGCCCGGCACAATCCTGAAGGTGAATGTATCCGCCGGTCAGGCTGTGAAGGAAGGGGACGTGCTGCTGGTTCTGGAGGCCATGAAAATGGAAAACGAAATTCTGGCTCCCTGCGCCGGCGTTGTTTCCGCTGTGCCTGTTTCCAAGGGTTCTACCGTGAACACCGGCGATTTGCTGGTGGCCATCGGCGGCAGCGTTGTGCAGGCTGCTCCCGCAGCTGCCCCTGCCCCTGTGGCAGAACCTGTCCCCGCACCCGTAGCCGCTCCTGCGCCTGCTCCTGTGGCAGAGCCTGCCGGCTCCGGAGAGGCTGTGAAATCTCCCATGCCCGGCACGATTTTGAAGGTAAACGCCGCTGCCGGCCAAGCCGTAAAGCAGGGCGACGTGCTGGTGGTGCTGGAAGCCATGAAGATGGAAAATGAAATTTTAGCTCCCAAGGACGGCACCGTTACTTCCGTTTCCGTCAGCAAGGGCTCTACGGTGAATACCGATTCTGTTCTGCTATACATCGGATAAGGAGGTTTCTCTATGATAGATATTGGAGAAATTCTGCTAAAGCTGTGGAATGACAGCGGCTTTGCCGCCATTTTCAGCGGATTCCTGTCCCAGGGCGGCTGGCAGAACCTGGTGATGCTGATTATCGGCTGTGTCCTTTTGTATCTTGCCATAGTCAAGCAGTTTGAACCTCTGCTGCTGTGCGGCATTGCCTTCGGGTGTCTGCTCACCAACTTGCCCGGCGCGGGGCTTTACCACCAGGAACTGTGGGACGCCTTTATGGACGCCGGCAGTCCCTATTACCACTCCTACGGTGAAATCATGCGCAGCGGCGGTCTGCTGGATATTTTCTATATCGGCGTGAAAACCAGCCTGTACCCCTGCCTGATTTTCATGGGCGTGGGAGCTATGACGGACTTTGGTCCCCTTTTGAGCAACCCCAAGAGCCTGCTGTTGGGCGCTGCCGCCCAGCTGGGCGTATTCGCCGCTTTCTTCGCTGCCCGGGCTTCCGGTGTGTTTACCGCCCTGGAGGCCGCTTCCATTGGCATCATCGGCGGCGCAGACGGCCCGACTGCGATTTTCCTTACCAGTCAGCTTGCTCCCCATCTTCTGGGCGCCATCGCTGTGGCGGCATACTCTTACATGGCGCTGATTCCCATGATTCAGCCTCCCTTTATGAAGCTTCTGACCACCCCCAAGCAGCGCACTGTGAAAATGGTGCAGACCCGTACGGTTTCCAAGGCAGAGAAAATTGTGTTCCCCATTGTGGTAACCCTGTTTGTGGCTCTGCTGCTGCCGGATACTGCGCCGCTGATTGGCTGTCTGATGCTGGGTAACCTGTTTAAGGAGACCGGCGTTACCGACCGGCTTTCCGACACAGTGCAAAACGCTCTGATGAACATTGTTACCATTTTGCTGTCCACTGCCGTGGGCGCAACCATGGTCGGCTCCAACTTCCTTACCACCCAGACACTGCTCATTGTTGTGCTGGGCGTGGTAGCTTTCATTCTGTCCACCTGCGGCGGTATGCTGGCCGGCGTGATTATGTACTGGGCAACCAAGGGTAAGGTAAATCCCCTAATCGGCTCTGCCGGCGTGTCTGCCGTGCCTATGGCAGCCCGTGTGTCCAACAAGGAAGGGCAGAAGGCCAACCCCTCCAACTTCCTGCTGATGCACGCCATGGGCCCCAATGTGGCCGGCGTAATCGGCTCTGCCATTGCAGCAGGCTTCCTGCTGAGCGTATTTGGCGGTTAATGCAAAACTCCCTCGCCTCCGGCGGGGGAGTTTTTTTAATTGGGTAGGGTTTTCCTAAAATAATTTGGAAAATTTGTGGAAATTTTTTCTCAAAGTTGCACGTTTGCGTGCAACTTTTTCTTTATTTTTCCCTAGGGGTGAGGAGGTCATTCCGGGCGATGGTCCATATGGGAAATTCCTTCATTTTTATCCCGTTTCTGTGGAAAAAATCCTTGTTTTTTCCACCGTTCTGTGGTAAAATTTACGGTGAAGAACTATCGCAATTTTTACGGAATTTTGTTTCGTTTTTTCTGTATTTTTACTTTGAAAGGAGCAATGTTTCATGTATTCATCTGCCTTTATTTGGGCAAAGCTTTTGGGCTATTTGGAAGCGCGGCTGGAAACGCTTCTGGTATCTTCCTGGTTTGACGATGTGGAGGTTATTTCCTACACCGAGGAAAAGCTGACCATCTATTCTCCCGACGAATTTCGCCGGGGTATGATTCTCAATCGCTGCGGCGATTACATTCGCGAGGGCTTGTGGGAGCTGTTTGAATCCAAGGCCGAGCTGGTTGTGCTCAACGACCAGCAGCTGGAGGAGTACCGCAGAAAAAGCGCCGGCGCCAATCTGATGGACTTTAATCCCCAATTTTCCTTTGAAAACTTTATTGTGGGCGGCTCCAACCGCATCGCCCACGGAGCATCCATGGCGGTGGCCCAGCAGCCGGGCTCTGTTTACAATCCTCTTTTCCTGTACGGCCCTCCCGGCGTGGGGAAAACCCACCTGCTGTATGCCATTGCCAACGAGATTCGGAAGGAAAATCCCAACGCAAATATTGTCTATATCAAGGGCGACCAATTCACCAACGAGCTGATTGACGCCATCAAGACCGGTAAGAACATCGAATTTCGCAGTAAGTACCGGGAAGCAGACCTGTTTCTGGTGGATGATATTCAGTTCATCGCCGGCAAGGAAACCACCCAGGAAGAATTTTTCCATACCTTCAACAAGCTGTATGAAGAACATAAGCAAATCGTCCTGACCTCCGACCGGAAGCCCGACGATATGCTTACCTTGGAGGAACGCCTGCGCAGTCGCTTCCTGTGGGGCTTGTCCGTAGACATCAATCCCCCGGATTACGAAACCCGCATGGCAATTCTCAAAGACAAGGCGGAAAATCTGGGACTGCATCTGCCGGACGATGTCTGCGATTACATCGCCATCAACATTACCACCAACGTACGGCAGATTGAAGGCACACTGAAAAAAATTAAGGCCTACCGGGAGCTGGACAATATGCCCCTGGATTTACCCAATATTTCCCGGGCCATTGAGGACATGTTCAAGGCAGAGGGCAACGCCCTGCCTACCCCCAATCTGATTATCAATCAGGTTTGTAAATTCTACAATCTGGACGAATCGGTGATGCGGGGTACCCAGCGGACCAAGGGCATTGCAGAAGCGCGCCATGTGGCCATTTATCTGGTGCGAAAGCTGACCAACCTCTCCACTCCCGACATCGGGCAGGAGTTCGGCGGCCGGGACCATACCACGGTGCTCAACTCTATTTCCAAGGTGGAAGCGGAGCTGAAAGGCGGCAATACTGCCATGCAAAACAACATTCGCGACATCACCGCAAACATCAATTCCTGTCTGTAAAAATTGTTCACACCCCCTGTGGATTGTGGAAAGTTTTTCTGGGTATAACCTACCGAAAGAAAGATAAGGAAAAACCCTGTTGAAAACCGGAGAATTCAAGGGAAAAGCCTGTGGACAAAAAAGCCTTGATTTTCAAGGACAAAACCCACTTTTCCACATAAAATTTCCCTACTACTACGAATACTGCTACTATTAATTCTTTTACTATATATATAATCAGAAAGAACAGAAAGGAAGAAAACTATGCGTTTTACCTGTGAGAAAAATATACTGGTTGCGGGCTTAAATATTGCCAGCAGAACCGTAGCGCAAAAGAGCAGTTTGACCGTAATTGAAGGCATTCTCTGCAAAGCATCTGACTGCCTGCAATTAACCGGCTATAACATGGAAACTGCCATTTCCTATGAAATTGAAGCAGAAGTAACAGAAGCCGGAAGCTGTATTTTACCGGCAAAGCTCTTTGGCGACATCATTCGCCGTCTGCCGGAAGGCCCGGTTACCGTTACAGTGGACGACAGCTTTAAGGTTTCCATTCGCAGTGGCTATGCCTCCTTCCAAATCAGCGCGGAAAGCGCTGAGGATTATCCGGAATTGCCGGATGTCAGCACAGGCAGAAACGTGATGATTCCCCAAAATGTTCTGAAGGAAATGATTGACGGCACGATTTTCGCTGTGTCCGAGCATCAGGGGCGGCCCATTCACACCGGCGTAAAGTTTGAGGTGGAGGAAAATACCGTTTCTGCCATCGCTGTGGACGGCTTCCGTCTGGCCCGGCGTACCTGGCACACAGAAAACACCAACAGCCGGGTGATGAATTTCGTAGTTCCTGCCGCGGCGCTGAAGGAAGTGGAAAAAATCCTCTCTGACACCGAGGACGAGGCGGCCTTCACCTTGGGCGCAAAGCACATTCTGTACAAAATCGGCAACGCAACCTTGATTTGCCGCCTGTTGGAAGGTGATTTTCTGGATTGGCGGAAGGTTGTTCCCATAGACTGCCCCATCAAGCTGGTGGCAAATGTGGCAGATTTGACTGCTTCCATTGAGCGTGTTGGCCTGATTGTTTCCGAAAAGTACAAGAGCCCTGTGCGGTGTGTATTCAGCAATCAGGAAGTACAGCTGCGGACAAAGAATACGGTTGGCGCAGCAGAGGACAAGTGCAGCATCGCCGGCGACGGTAAGGAGCTGGAAATCGGCTTTAATGTGCGGTATCTGGCAGATGCTCTCCGAGCTGTTCCCAGCGAGGAGGTTACTCTGGAGCTGACCAACTGTCTGAGCCCCATTGTGCTGACACCGGTGGAGGACAAGTATGACTTCTCCTACATGATTCTGCCGGTACGCATCAAAAATTCCTAAAAATCAGGAGCAATTATGAAAGTAGCCGTAACAAAACAGGAAAAGCCCATACCCGTGGTGATTGAAACGGAATTTATTAAGCTGGAAGCCGCCATGAAGCTGAGTCATGCCTTCTCCGGCGGAACGGCAAAAACTCTGATTCAGGAGGGCGCGGTTTGCGTCAATGGGGAAATCTGTACCATGCGGGGCAAAAAGCTCTATCCCGGGGATACCTTTTCCTTTGACGGACAGACCTATTTGATTACCATTCATGCAGCTTGACAGAATTTTACTTCGGAATTTCCGAAATTATGAGGAACTGAATCTGGATTTTTCCCCCGGGGTGAATCTGATTGTGGGAAAAAATGCCCAGGGAAAAACCAATCTTCTGGAGGCCATTGCCTATTTGGGCAGCGGCAGAAGCTTTCGCGCACAAAAAACCGGGGAAATGATTCGATTCGGCAGTGATTTTGCGGATTTGCAGGGGGAGGTTTACTCCCAGGAGCGAAACCAGTCATTGCGGTGGGTTCTGTTTCCGGGGCAAAGAAAGCGGCAGATTTTCCGCAACGGAGTGAAGCAAAAGACAACGGGGGACATCTCCGGTATTATGTCAACTGTTCTATTCTGTCCGGAGGATTTAATGGTTCTGAAAACCGGGGCTGCTCCCCGGCGGCGGCTGATAGATAATGCGTTATGTCAACTACGCCCCAATTACGACGGCGCTCTGGCGGAATACAACCGGATTCTGGAACAGAAAAACAGAATATTGAAAGACCGGCTGGAAAATCCGGCGCTTTTGGACATTCTGCCGGAGTATAATACCCGTCTTTGCCAGGTAGGGGCGCTGCTGATTTCCTACCGGGCAAGATTTCTCATGGGATTGGAAAAAGAAGCGGTGAATTATCACGGCCAGTTTTCCGGGGGCGCGGAGGAATTTTCTCTGGAATACAAGACCGTTTCCACGGTAAAAGACCCCTTTGCCCCCATTGACACTCTGGTGGACAATCTGCAGGAGCATTTACAAAGCCATTACCGTGGAGAATTGGAGTCCGGTCAGTGTCTGACCGGCCCTCATAAGGACGATTTTTCCGTGTTTCTTTCGGGGATTGATTTGAAAGCCTACGGCTCCCAGGGCCAGACCCGTACCGCGGCCATCAGTCTGAAGCTGGCCCAGCGGGAACTGATGAAACGGGAGAGCGGACAGCTGCCGTTGCTGCTGCTGGACGATGTGTTATCGGAGTTGGACCCCGGTCGGCAGGATTTTGTGCTGAATCAGATAAGCTCCGGGCAGGTGTTTATCACCTGCTGTGAGCCCGGCAGATTCACCAGACTGGGGAAAACAATTGAAATAGAAAACGGAGAACTGAAATAAGATTTCTCCTCCGGGAGAAACCATTTTCCAAGAATTTGAAAGTCAGGAGGACTTTTTTATGTCTGACGAAACGAAAGTAACCCAAGAATACGGCGGCGAACAAATACAGGTTCTGGAGGGCCTGGAGGCTGTCCGCAAGCGCCCCGGTATGTATATCGGTTCTACCTCCAGCAGTGGTCTTCACCACCTGGTATACGAAATTGTGGACAACTCCATCGACGAGGCCCTGGCGGGATACTGTAAAAATATTTGCGTTACCATCAATCCCGGTAACTCCATTACCGTTACCGACGATGGCCGTGGTATTCCCGTGGATATCCAGCCCCAAACCGGCAAGCCGGCGTTGGAGGTTGTGTTTACCGTGCTTCACGCCGGCGGTAAGTTCGGCGGCGGAGGATATAAGGTCTCCGGCGGTCTGCACGGCGTGGGTGCTTCCGTAGTAAATGCCCTTTCGGAATGGCTGAAGGTCCGTGTTTTCAAGAACGGAAACATCTATGAGATGAAATTTGCCCGGGGACACATCACCCAGGAAATGAAA
>JAZOQT010000012.1:0-6373 GCA_045656245.1 Faecousia sp. | reverse complement strand
CATTCCAAATCAGTCCCCCCGGCAGGCAGGCCTGCGCACGCGCAGGCATTCTCAATTCAACAATTCATAAACAGGTTACTTCGCGTTAATTCCTGGCTCATCATAATGCAGAAACAATAAAGGTGAGTAGACGGACAGAACGAACAGAATGGACATAATGGACAAATATTCATAAAATGTTCAAAATACAACGAAAAATAAAGGGTAGATAATCAAAAATGATACAAAAATATTCAAAATACCTATTGACAAATTCTGGACTACAGTGTACAATGACGTCGAAAGCAATGATGCCATACTGATTTGTGCGATTGCTCTCCACTATTCCAGAGTTCTGCATTTTGCAGATCGTGACATGTTTTTTCCGTGTCGTCGGCCGAGATCTGGCTCCGCTGTTCCAGACGACACACGTTTCATGCGGCGAAAAGCGTTACTTTTCTTAGCAGTGAACCGACGGGTTCACTGCTTTTTTGCATATTTGGGCTTTTTTACCGCAAATGTTGGATGTGACTTATACAAAAAGCGATTAACAAGAAAGGAGCGACTTGGGATAACCCTTGGATTGGCATGGATATGGTCTGCCGAAACCAACACCGGTTTGCAGAAAGGAATACCGGACAAATCCATAAATACTGCAATAGGAGGTAAACCGCATTTATGTAGAGCCCTGGTTTATCAAGAAAACGAAGTCATATAAGAAAGTGCCAAACTTTCTGCTTGAGGAGCCGTTCAGGAAACATCTGAGCAACGATGCCATCTTGCTCTATATGTATCTGTACGATCTGGCTTATCTGTCCTATGAGAACAGCAAAGACAAAAAGGGAGATGAAAGACCCTACTGGGTAAATAAGTATGGAGAACTCTTTGTTCACTGTACCCTAAAGACCATTTGCGAGAAACTGGACTGTGGACATGATAAGGCAGCAAAGGTGCTCGGAGAGCTGGAGGATGTCGGACTGATTATGAAACGGTCCCGAGGGAATGGCCGTGCGGCACAAATTGTTCTGCTGGATCCGGATTTCCGAATCGGAAATTCAGAAACTGTAGGTTCGGAAAATCCGAAGCTGGAAGTTCGGGAAAACCGAAACAGCAGATCCGGAAAAGCCGACACAAATAATACTAATAAAGAAAATACTGATATAATCTCTGTAAACCACCCACCTCAGAAACCATATGGGCGTGAGGAAGTGGAGCAAGAGATTGTAGAGAATATTGCTTTTGATGTATTATGGAGTGATTTTCCGGAATATCGGGATACACTGACCGGGATCCTTGAGGTGATTGTTGACACCATTTGTTCCAGTAAGGAAACTATGAGCATAAACGGTGCGGATCATGATATGGAGGAAGTTCGCAAAAGGTTTTACGCACTAGACGATATGGACATTCGTTATCTAATCGACAAAATCAGGGACATGGACTCCCCAATTAAGTCCTTCCACGGATTTTGCCGAACGCTTCTCTATGAATCAAAGTACGCTAGCAACCGATACTACGATTCTAAAGTCAACAGCGACATAGCTGCGGGCAAACTGCAGCTATGATCGCCCACATTCAACATTTGGAGGTTACTATATGCCTAACACTTATTATTCCGTTGATCAGCTGCCCTGTAATATGAATGCAGAGCAGACCGCTGCCTTTTTGGGTGTGTCCAGAGCAAAAGCATATATGCTGATGCACTCTGAGGGCTTTCCCACCATCCGCATTGACAAGCGCCTGATGGTTTCCAGGGACAAGCTCTTGAAATGGATTGAAGATCACACAGCTGAATAAAAAACGAGAGGCAGACCCTGCATTGCGGGGCCTGCCTCAGCGGTTAATTACAGCGAAAGTTTACGATGTGTTAATATGTCTATTATTTCAATTTCAGTAAAAATATGATATAATACTGGTGACGAAACACACAGTATTGCCAGCAGAAAGGAGTTACATGGCAAAGAAACGAGCCAACGGTGAAGGCACCATCCGCAGACTGCCCAGCGGTAGCTGGCAGATTGAAGTGATGGATGGATACAAACCTGATGGCACACGAAATTTTAAGTATTTCACAGCGCCCAAGCTTGAGGATGCAAGAAAGCTGCATCGAGAATATGAGCGCAAGAAGGAAGCCGGTGTTCTGTCCGCTATGGACTATTCCTTTTCGGAATGGGCAGACGTCTGGTTTGAACATCATAAAAATATGGTTTCGCCTACAACACAGGAAGGATACTCATACACCCTCCGAAATTTAAAAACCCAGTTCGCACGCAGGAAGCTTTCAGATATCAAAGCTTACGATATTGAGCAATTTCTGATGAAGCTTGTGCGGGAAGGTAAGTCTGGATCTACCGTTGCGCAAAGCAGAGGAATGCTATTCCAGATTTTCAAAATGGCGGTGGCAAATGATATCCTTATGAAAAATCCTGTAGAGCATGCAGAGAAGATCCGAAGAGCACCTCCCAAACCTAAGGAAGCCTTTACGGCGGATGAAGTTCGAAGACTCACAGAAGAGCTTCCTCAAAACAAAATCGGCTGGAGCATCCGCCTAATGCTTGCTACGGGAATGCGATCCCAGGAACTTCTTGCATTGGAACCCAGGCATATTGCAAAAGATGGTTCCTATATCAATATTGCACAGGCGGTTGTTATGAAGAAGGGGACGGCGGCAATTGGCCCGCCTAAAACCAACGACAGTATGCGGACAGTGCCGGTTCCGGAGATAGCACGGTATTGTGCCTGCAATCTTCGGGATACAGACAAGAAGTTTATATGGGAGGCCGGCAGGAAAGATCAGCCGTGCAATCCATCCTACTTTCGAAAGCAGTTTCGGGAGGCACTGGAGTCACTGGAAGGCATGCGGATTCTGACACCCCACTGTTGTCGGCATACGTATGTCTCACAGCTTCTGGCGCTTGGTGTGGATCCTAAAACCATTCAGGCAATGGTTGGCCACGCAGATATTGATATGACAATGTATTATGCGCATGCTCAGGAATCTTCGAAACAGGATGCAATCAAGCGATACAGCGAGGCATTTTCAAGCCGCGGGGGCGGTTTGTACGGAAATGTGCTCTCGTTCGTCAAGACATCTTGATTCGGGTTGTATTCTGGTTGCCGAGTTGCGTAAAAACCTGCTGTTGCAGGGCGGTTTCAAAAAATGGCATTTGAGAGGTAAAACCACCATTTTAGCAAAGAAAAAGTCCTGAAAACCAATGGTTTTCAGGA
Source organism: Faecousia sp. (assembly GCA_045656245.1). Lineage (GTDB taxonomy): Bacteria > Bacillota > Clostridia > Oscillospirales > Oscillospiraceae > Faecousia. Next base: position 3,166 of record JAZOQT010000012.1, on the reverse strand, counting down.
CTCGGTGGTGGAGATAAGCGGGATCGAACCGCTGACCTCTTGAATGCCATTCAAGCGCTCTCCCAGCTGAGCTATACCCCCATATTCGTTGTGCTGCGTAGACAGCTTTCGTATTATAGCAACAACACAGGGGTTTGTCAAGAGGTTTTTTGATATTTTTGCGGATTTAGCAGGTGGTTATGGCGGCTGACAGCGCGGCGATGGCCTGCTCCAACGGCAGGGAGGGTGTGCCCTGGTCGGGAAGGTAGGGAATGTGGATGAATCCGATGCGCACTGGGGTGTCGGCATAGCGGTGCAGCAGGGTGTACAGCGTGTCGTTACAGACAAACGTGCCTGCGGAGTTGGACACGGCGGAGGGGATTCCGACGGCGCGAATAGCTTCATCCATTGCTTTCACTGGGACAGTGGCGAAATAGGCGGCCGGGCCGTCTGGGATTACAAAATCGCAACGGGGCTGATTGCCGGCGTTGTCGGGAATCCGGGCGTCCCGGATATTGACGGCAATGCGCTCCGGAGTAACGGAATCCCGGCCGCCTGCCTGACCGACACAGAGAATCACATCCGGTTGAAATTCCGCGGCTTTTTCCAGCACCTTTTTGGCGGCTGCACCAAAGACGGTGGGGATCTCAAGTTTACATAACATATAATCGGCAATCGTGTCCGGCAGGCGCTTGACGGCTTCCCAAGAGGGGTTGACAGTTTCACCCCCAAAGGGGTCGAAGCCGGTGATGAGCAATTTTTGCATTGTTTATTCCTCCAAGAGCAGCCAGAGCAGTTTATCGTCAGTAAAGGCAGGATTTTTGTAGGCGGCATCCAATATGGCTTCCACATTGTCGCAATTATTTTCAATTTCTTTGGCGTACAGCTGGGCCGTTGCCACAGCGTTGCCACCCAATGCCTTTACCACCACGCACCCGGCCAGCACCATTTTCACTCTGCCAGCCAAATCGTAATCGGAAACAGCCTGCAGCCAATACCGCTCTACACCGTATCGCGCCATTGCCCGCAATGGTGCGGACCATAAGCCGGGGGCAGGGGAGTCCAGACGGTTTCGCCAGGTATCTGTGAGGACTTCAAGGCCTTTATAGAAGGAAAGCAAGGCCGTTTTGTCCGCCGGCTTTGCAAACGTCCTGGCTGCTTGCAAGGCCTTCCGGGTGGAGAAAGATGGGGTATCCACACCGTCCACCAATGCCTGGGCATGATAAGCGTACATCAGAAGCAGTACTAAGGCTTCCGGGCAGGAATGGTCTGCATTGTCCAGGAGAGAAAATGCCTCCTGCCGGGTTTGCAGCAGAATCTCCATGACTTCCTTGTCGTACTCACCGGGAGCTCCACCTGGAATTTCCTCCACGACAGGCGCCTGCGGTGGCTGGGTGAGAATCAGTCGGGCGGCCTCCGGGCAGGAAAGCTCCAGCCCCAGCTCCACAAAATCGCCGTAATTGTGGGTAAGACGGGGAAACTCCCGGCACACCTTACAAAGGGCTTCTTCTCCCAACTGGGCCTGTATTTGGCACAGCCCATCCTGGCGCCACATGGGGCAGCGTCCGTTTTCAATGCGCATAACGGTCTGGCCCGCCTCGTCTGCCAGAACCCGGCGCAGAGTATCCCCCAGGTCCCCGGGGAGCGCGCGGTATTTTTGAGCGGTTTCTTCGTCTATTTCCAGCTCCCACTCCTTACAGCAGCTATCGGGGCATTTGGTGGCAAGACAGTGGAAGCGGTCAAAATAAGCGCTTTTAATCAGCTTCATAGCAACTCCAAAAAACAGGCACATACGCACTTGCGTATGTGCCTGTAAGATTATTCTTCGGTTTCCGGACGGATGGTGGACATGATTTGGGCGGCATCCTTCAAGGAGGCTTTGCTGGTTTCGATGGCGCTCTGTAGTTGGGCCAGCTGCTCCTTCACAGAGTCGGCCATTGCGCCTAGCTGGGCGGCGGCATCGTCCACCAGGGTGGTGGCATCTGCCAGAGTACCGGTGGCCTGACGGTAAATCTGCTCGGCGCGCTCACGGGCATTGCGCTCGGTGCGTTCGGCGCGGCGGTAGGCTTCCAGCTCTGCCTCAGTGCAGCTTTGCAGGACATCGGCATTTTGAGAAGCAGCCTCCGCGGGGCTGCCGGCCTTTGTCTGCTCCAGCTGTTGCCGCAGAAATTCAATCTGATTGGTCAGCTCGTTGACCTGAGCGGTGTGCTTGGCGTTGAGATATTCAATATAGGTTACCACGTCTGTGCGGTTAAAGCCGCCCAGGGCGCTGCGGAAACGGTGAAGCTCGGACATAAGGTTCCTCCCTCTGTCGGGATATCCCGACAAATTTTATCTTTATTTATCAAGCATAACACAAAAATACGGGAAAAACAACTGCTTTTCGGAAAAATAATCAAAAAAGAACGGGGCTGCCCCAAAGGCAGCCCCGGAGGATACACTTACCGAATGGCACGAACACCGGCAGCAACCTCTGCGCGGAATTCCTTATACTTTTGAATCAGCGTGATTACCAAATCAACCATTACAACAATGGAGCAGGCAAGGAGCGCACCGGCTGCAGCCAAATGCAAAGTCCAGTTTGCGCCCATCTGCAAAATGGGGGTGGTGAGGTAGCCGACAACACCGGTAAGACCGGCAATGAAGGGGAACAGACCAAAAGTGGAGTTTGTGGAGTTTTTGATGCAGAAGATAATGCTCAAAGCACAGCCTACGATAATCACGACAGGTGTCAGAACCCAGTCGTTCAGCTGGTAGGTCTTGCCGAGGGCATTTTCTGCCTTCATGGCGTCAGTAAATTCCTCGTAGTCGCTGGGGAACCAAACATAATCGCTTACGGAAATAGAGCTGTCCTCGCATTCAGAGCAGTTCCAGAAGGGCAGGAACTGAGTAACCACCAGCAGCAGGGAAAGCAGGGCACAGATGTACATAAAAATTCTTGCATAAGTAGCGTTGTTCTTTCTCACGGTAAAAATGCTCCTTTCAAAAGCAGACAAATGGGAAAATGTTCATGTGCAAAATCCGCGCAGATACATTGCTACTATTATAGAACTTACGGGAAAATAAGTCAAGGGAATTTTTGGGGGAGTGCAAATGGTTTTGGGAGACTAAGATGAAGTTGCAAATCCCATACCATATTAAAAACCCCCGACCACAAATGTGGTCGGGTGTTTTTGGCAGAGGATGA
>JAZOQT010000011.1:0-16205 GCA_045656245.1 Faecousia sp. | reverse complement strand
GCCATTTCTATTCCTCCTGCATCTTTTTCAGAAGCTCCCGCGCCTCCTTGGATTGCATTAGCTGCTGCAAGGTTTTCTGCATTTGCGTGTAATCACCGCTGGCAGCCTGCTCCATGGCAGACTGGAGGGTTTCTCCCCGGGTGCTTTCCAAAAATGCATAAAGCTGCTTTCCTGCATCACTTTCTGCCATTTTTTTGGCCTTATCTATTGAAAAATGGTGAAATCCTTGAGAATTTTTCTCCATTGGATTGCCTCCTGTCTAAATTCCTGCTATACTTGTTATGAAAATCCTGTTATACTATATGCAGTTATATACGAGAAGGTGAACCATGAAAATTTTGGTGCTGTCCGATTCCCATGCAGGACTTATTTTTATGCGCTATGCCATTCAAGCAGTGAAGCCGGATGCGGTGGTACATTTGGGGGACTATTATGAGGATGCCAGCGTATTGGCGGAGGAGAATCCCCGTTTGCGATTCCATCAGGTTCCCGGTAACTGCGACCGTAACCGAATGCTTCGGCTGGAACCGGAGGTCATTTGTTACAATGTCTGCGGCGTTAAGCTTTACATGACCCACGGTCATGTGCAGCAGATTAAGCGGCTTGGCCTTGGCGGACTGATTGCCCAGGCTGCCGCCATGGGGGCGCAGGCGGCCCTCTACGGCCATACCCATATTGCAGACTGCCGTTTGCAGGACGGAATGTGGATACTCAATCCCGGCGCCTGCGGAAGCAGCTCCGGCACCGTGGGGCTGATAGAAACGGAAAAGGATAAAATTATCGCCTGCCGCATTTTGCAGCAAGCGGATTTGGAGGCTATGTTATGATTTTAACAGTAGACATTGGAAATACCAACATTGTCATCGGCGGTGTGGAGGGAGATGCCATCGTCTTTGAATCCAGAGTGCGCACAGATGCCACAAAGACCTCCGATGAATACTGTGTGGATATTAAAATTCTGATGGATATAAACGGGGTTGATGTGAACAAAATTGAAGGCTGCATCATTGCTTCCGTTGTACCCCAGGTACTCAACTCTGTGCAGACGGCCATTAAAAAGCTGACGGGCAAGTCCAGCCTTGTGGTAGGTCCCGGGCTGAAGACCGGACTGAATATTAAAATCGAAAACCCCGCCCAAACCGGCGCCGACCTGGTCGTTGGAAGTGTGGCCGCCCTGCGGGAGCATAAGCCGCCAATGATTGTTGTGGATATGGGTACTGCCACAACTATGGTTGTGCTGGACGAAACCGGCGCGCTTATCGGCGGCGCGATTATTCCCGGTGTTAAGGTTTCTATGAACGCCCTGACGGGGAATACTGCCTTGCTTCCGGGCTTGCAGCTGGACCAGCCCAGGCGTGCCATCGGCCGCAACACAATTGACTGTATGCGCAGCGGCATTATGATGGGCAGCGCCTGTATGCTGGACGGCATGATACAGCGCATGGAGGAGGAATTGGGACAAAAGACAACGGTGATCGCCACCGGCGGCATTGCCAAATTCATTGTTCCCATGTGCAAGACCCCCATGATTTATGATCGGGATTTAATCATTAAGGGCCTTGCGGCACTGTATCGGGAGAATAAGCGCTGATTTTACAGCAGGAACATAAAGGCCAGCGCCATAATCGCGCCCACGCTGGTGATGCCTGCCAGTGTCCAGTCTACAATTTTGTCCAGATAGTACCGGGCGTCCTTGGCGTAGGGGTAGGCAGGGCGGAAGGGGATAACGTTCTTCTTAGCTTGCTTCTTCATGTTTGGTTCCTCCTTGTTTTTGTTTGATACGGTAAGTATACAGCAACAAAGGTACGATAAAACGGACACAAAGCAGTTATTTTCGCCCGAATTTTCGCATTTCGCCGACTTGCAATTCGGCTTGGAATATGGTATGATGGATTTCACTCCAATAGACGCAGGAGGCAACCTATGCAATTTTTTTATAAATTATCTCAATACTGGAATCTCCTTTGCGAAAAGCTCAAACCTTACCTGGAAAAGGGAAAGGTGATTTTGGGAAAAATCCTGGCATTTCTGAAAAATGTTTGGCAATATGCCTTGAGGCTTCATAAGATTATTTTGGCAATCCCTGTTGTTTGGGCAGCCATTACTCTGGCGATTTCCAATCTGGTACAGCTGCCGGAGCTGGTGGGACTGAATCTGCAGGGGGACGGCACCTTTGCCATTCAAATGGGGAGACTCCCTGCGGTGCTTGCGCCGCTACTGGTAACACTGGTGTGCCTGTTGCTGATGTTCCTGTCCAAACGGACGCTGACACCCTGGCTGGTGAGCGTGTTCTCTCTGGCGCTGCCGTTGATTATTTTGTTTACAAACACATTTCCTGCATAAAAACAGTGCTGCATCTTGCGATGCAGCACTTTGTTTTTGGAATCTCATTCGATTAGCAGACTATATAATTGCTCTGTGTCCTGGGCGATTGCAACTGCTCCTGCAGCAAGCATATCTTCGATATTGCCATAGCCCCAGGCTACGCCTACGGTGGGAATGTCGTGAACCTTTGCACCAAGGACATCGAATGCGGTATCGCCGACCATGACTGCGTCGGTTTTTTCTCCGATTTTGGACAGCAGATAGGCGATGACCTGGGATTTTTCATCTCTTGTACCGTCCATGGTTGCCCCGGCGATGATTTTAAAATAGGGAGCAAGCTGAAACTTTTCCAAAATTTCCACAGAGGTGGTTTCCGGCTTGGAGGTGGCCACATAAAGTCTGTGGCCCTGGGCCTTCAGTTTGGTTAATAGCGCCTCGATACCGGGATAAGGGTGGTTTTCAAACTTGCCGATAGGCAGATACCGACTGCGGAAAACGGCCACTGCTTCGTCCAGTGAAGCCTCAGGCACGCCAAATTTCAGGAAGGTATCCCGCAGGGGCGGGCCGACAAATACCCGCATTTCTTCCCGGGAGGGGACTGGAAGCCCATAATGCCGTAAGGCCAGGGCTGCGCAGTTAATAATACCTTCGCCCGAATCAGTTAAGGTTCCGTCCAGGTCAAAGAAAATCGCTTTCGCCATATGCGTTCCTCCTTTTCAGTGAGTATAGCATATACAGGAAGGAATGTCAAAAGAGGGGATTTGCATGAAAGTTTTCAAATCCCCTTACAAGTATAAAAGCGGCACACCAAGTGGTGTGCCGTTTTTATGGCGGAGTGAGAGGGTTCAAATCGCTCTCACATAAATTCCTATTCCAATAAAAATGCCACCCATTTGGGTGTGCCTTCTAACTTTTTATGGAGCCGTGCCTGCAGCCATCCGGCTGTATTCACGACTCCATGGATTTTCCCACGGCCTAAAAAACTGTCCACCGGACAGTTTTTTACACTGCGTTGCAGTGCCGGCCTTTCAAATCCCTCTCACATAAATACCTATGCCAATAAAAATGCCACCCATCTGGGTGGCATTTTTATTGGCGGAGTGAGAGGGATTTGAACCCTCGCGCGCTGTTTAGACGCCTACTCCCTTAGCAGGGGAGCCCCTTCGGCCTCTTGGGTATCACTCCGAATAAAAGATTTATTTGATTGCCAAAGTATTCTAGCATAGCTTGTACCCTTTTGTCAAGGGCAAAAATGCGCTTTTGAACGCCTTGACATTTTGGGTATCCAATGCTATCATTTGGTGCATGGAGAGATGTCCGAGCGGTTTAAGGAGCTAGTCTTGAAAACTAGTGATACCGAAAGGTACCGTGGGTTCGAATCCCACTCTCTCCGCCATGGAAAAGCCACCCAATCGGGTGGCTTTTTATTTGCTTACTGCTCCTTATGCTCCACTTTTTTCTTTGTGCCGTCGGGGTAGACGATATAGGTGTTTTCCAGTTGGCCTACAAGGCTGGACTTAACATTGTCAATGTAGATTCTGCGGAGTCTGTCCCGTTCCGCAATCTCCTCTGGAGTCAGGCCTTCGGCTTTTGCCTTGCGGGCCAGTTCATTGATTCTTGCAATTACTTCATCAATTTTCATAGTGTTACCTCATACATAGCGGTGGATTTCCACCGAGATTCTGCCTTTCTTCGTCTGCCCGTTAATGGCAGACAGTTTTATTTTGCCTGCGCCACGCAAGGATAGTTTACATCCCTGTAAAACGACCTTGTCCGGCTTCTCGCAGGGAATGCCGTCTATGCACACCTTGCCGCCAAGAATTGCATGGGCGGCTGCTGTACGGCTGATGCGAAAACCGCTGCTGATAACGCTGTCCAATCGCAGGGAGGCCAATGTATCTTTTATTTGTTGATAGGCCTGCGCTCCGATTTGCACCTGGGACAAGGGAACTTGGGAAAAATGAACCTTGGTTCTGCCAACATCGGTGGTATGCTCCAGAATATAGGGCGCAATTTGCGCGGTTACAAAGAAATCGCAGCTGCCGCTGCCTACGGAAATGTCCCCGATGGATTGCCGCGTAATACCGCTGCCCATCAGCGCACCAAGGAAATCCCGATGGGTGAGGGTGTCCCCTTGATAAAAGCTGCCACGCAGGCATACAGCAGGGGAGCTCTCGTCTGTCAGAGAGGATTCCTCCAGATAATCCGGCAAATAAATCAGCATTTTCCGTTCAGCGTCTGCATAGCCCCCGAAAAAATGCAACCCTTCAGCGTTGCCGAACAGATACCTTGCCAGTTCCTGCTCCCGGGGGGACAGGAAGAAGGAGTTTGCCGGGATATTTCGCTGAATACCGGCATAGATTTTGTCCCATAGCCGCGCAAGAATCAATCTGTCCTCCGGTGTTTGGGCGATTTTATCAATATTGCTTCTGTCCATAGAATCACCATGGTTATTATACCACAGCTTTTTCTGATTTCAAGGTAAGTTTTTCTTGTGGAAAATGGGAAAATGTCGTATAATAACCGGAAAGAGGTGAAAGTATGGTTATTGGCATCATCGGCGGTGGCGCTTCCGGCATGACCGCGGCGCTGGCAGCCTCCCAAAATACAGACAATCAGGTGCTGCTGTTTGAACGGCAGGCCCGTCTTGGCAGAAAGCTTCTGGCTACAGGAAACGGGCGGTGTAATTTGACCAATCTGGGCGCAACGGGAAATAGCTACCACGGGGCAGACCCGGGCTTTGCGAAGCCTTCTTTGTCCGCGTTTGGCGTGGAGGATACCCTCGGGTGGTTTGAAAAAATGGGGCTTTATACCGTCAATGAAGCCTCCGGCCGTGTATATCCCTATTCCGACCAGGCAAATTCTGTGGTAGATGTATTGCGCTTTGCCCTGTGCAAGCCCAACATTCAGCTTTGTTTGGGGCAAGCTGTACGCCGCGTTAAGAAAGAAAAGGACGCATTCTTGGTGGAAACAGAGGAACAGACCTACACCTGCGACAGGGTGATTGTTGCCTGCGGCGGACTTGCCGGCACAAAGTTGGGGGGCTCTATGGCGGGATATCAGATTCTCCGTAGCCTGGGTCATAAGGTAACACCTTTGCGGCCCAACCTGGTGCAGCTGAAATCCGATTGGAGCGGCTGTATTGCCTTAAAGGGTGTGCGGTGTAACTGCAAGGCAGAGATTTACAGGGATGACTCCCTCTATTCTGCAAGCACGGGAGAACTGCAGTTTACGGAGTACGGTCTTTCCGGCCCTGTGATATTCGAAATCTGCCGGGATGTGTGCCACGGGGCTGGCAAGTGGCAATGCCGACTGGATTTTCTGCCGGATTTGGACGCTTCTGACCTGTTTGACAGACTGCAAGCGCGCCGAAGCGGGAATCTGCATGCAGAGGAACTCTTTACCGGAATTTTGCACAACCGTCTGGGACGGGTGCTTACCGGGGCTGTGGGCATTAAGGCAAATACCCCCATCGCCCAGCTTGATTCCCAGCAGCTGCAGGACGCCTGTAGCGCCGCCAAGGGCTTTATCGTGTCCATTTGCGGCACGATGGGTATGGACAGCGCCCAGGTTACCGCCGGCGGTGCATGTACCGGAGAGTTTGACAGCGCCACTATGGAAAGCCGGGTGATGCCCGGACTGTATGCCTGCGGCGAGGTGCTGGATATTGACGGCGACTGCGGCGGGTATAATCTGCAGTGGGCGTGGAGTTCGGGCTATGTTGCCGGTCTGCACGCCGGAGGAGCAGGCCTATGATACGGATTCGGGATATTGCGCTGCCGCCGGAGCATGACGTACATCAGCTTGTATTTGAAGCGGCCAGGAGTTTGCGCCTCAGCGCATCCAAAATTAAGGGGTTAACCATTGTCCGGCGTTCTATCGATGCCAGAAAGAAACCGGATGTGCGGTTTGTTTACACGGTAGATGTATCCGTTCCCGGCAACGAGGAGAAAATTCTGCGGCAAAGCGGCTGTAAAAAGGCCTGCATTGCCGGAAATACCTACTACAAGGTGGATAAACTGAAGCAACCGCCGGTTAAACGTCCCGTAGTGGTGGGGTTTGGACCGGCTGGTATGTTTGCCGCGCTGGTGTTGGCCATAGCCGGGGCGAGACCCATTGTCCTGGAACGGGGAGAGGACGCCGAAACCCGGCAGAAGAAGGTTTCCCGGTTTTTTGAGACCGGACAGCTGGACACGAAAAGCAATGTTCAGTTCGGTGAGGGCGGCGCAGGCACGTTTTCTGACGGCAAGCTCAATACCGGGGTGAACAATCCCAGAATCGGTTGGATTCTCAATCAGTTTGTTTCCTTTGGCGCGGGAGAAGACATTCTCTACGACGCTAAGCCCCACATCGGCACGGACGTTTTGGTAGATGTGGTGCAGAACCTGCGTAAGAAAATCATCTCCCTTGGTGGTGAGGTGCGTTTTTCCACACAGGTTACAGAAATGATTACGGAAAACGGCCGTCTTACGGGACTTCGCACCACGGCAGGGGATATTTCCTGTGATGTGGCGGTGTTTGCCATTGGGCACAGCGCCCGGGATACCTTTGCCATGCTTCAGGAAATGGGCGTTGCTATGGAGCCCAAGCCCTTTGCTATGGGCGTGCGGATTGAGCATAAGCAGAAGGAAATTGATAAAAATCAGTACGGCACTGATGCGCTCCCACTGCCCCCGGCGGACTATAAGCTGGTGAAGCATTTGGTGGATAAAACGGTATATACCTTTTGTATGTGTCCCGGAGGATATGTGGTGGCGGCGGCTTCCGAGGAGGGCGGCGTGGTTACCAACGGCATGAGCTATGCAGACAGAGCTGGGGAAAATGCCAATGCCGCCCTGCTGGTAACCGTAAACACCCAGGATTTTCCCTATCCCGGACCGCTGGGCGGCGTTCAATGGCAACGGGAGATTGAGCGCCGCGCCTATGATATCTCCGGAAGCTATCGGGCGCCGGCGCAGCGCGTTAAAGATTTTCTTGCCAAGCGTCCGTCGCTGGCTCAGGGCGAGGTTTCTCCCACATACCGACCCGGTGTGCACTGGTGCGATTTGCACAGCGTTCTGCCGGAGCAGATTACGTCGGCTTTGGAGCAGGCCATTGTACAGCTGGAGAGTAATTTGAAGGGCTTTTCCCATGGGGACGCGGTGCTGACTGCCCCAGAGACCAGAAGCTCCTCTCCGGTGCGAATTTTGCGCAATGAAAGCCGTGTTTCGTCCCTTCCGGGGCTGTATCCCTGCGGTGAAGGGGCAGGCTATGCAGGGGGTATTATGTCTGCGGCCATTGACGGAATACAAACGGCGGAAGCGATTTTGGAGGTGCTGCGTCATGAATGAACAAGCCTTAAATAAAAAACTGCAAGGGCAGTTCAGCAAGCCCGGCTGGGTACTTTTGGTTTACTACGGCATTATGAATGCGCTGACAGGCGTTGTGGTATTTGCGGATTTTCTGCTGCGTGTGATTGTGTCGGAATTTCGCCAGGAAATCCTGACGGATGTAGAATTTGAGCAGATGTTTACCAGCGCTCTGGGCAATGCATGGGGATATATTTGGGCCATAGCCGTTGGCTTTTTGATTTTGTTCCTGTGGAAGAAGCGGGAATTTTGCCTGAAGGTCATATGGAAAAAGGAAAAGTCTATGACCCCCGGCGCGTTTTTTGCCCTGTTTGCGCTGTTCTTCAGCGCCCAGGCGGTTGCTCAGGTAATCAGTCTTGGGCTGGATGCCCTGTTGGGGCTTTTGGGACTTCGACTTGACGATGCCATGGACCTCCTGTCCGGGGATACGGTAAGCATGTTCCTGTATGCCTCGCTTCTTGCCCCTGTGAGTGAAGAGATTCTGTTCCGGGGGCTGCTGATTCATATGCTTCGGCCTTACGGTAAAAAGTTTTCCATTCTTGCCACAGCATTTCTCTTTGCCATGTTTCACGGCAATCTGATTCAAACGCCTTATGCATTTGTAGTTGGTCTGGTTCTGGGATATGTGGCTGTAGAGTATTCTCTGGGTTGGTCGGTACTGCTTCACATTCTCAACAACATGGTGCTGGCGGATTTTATGACCCGTTTGTCCGAAATCCTGCCCCCCGGCGTAGGGGACCTTATAACCATGCTGTTTATCTGGGGCTGTGTTGTGGCAGCGATATGCATTTTGCTGGTTCGCCGCAAAGCTGTCAAAGCATATATTACAGAAAAGAAAATCCACCCTATGTGTATCCGCAATTTCTTTGCCGCGCCGGGCATTATTGTTTTTACGGTGCTGATGGCAGGAACACTTTTGTATTCCACACTCATTATGCTGATACCTGTATAGAAAAAGGTGCGTTCAAAAGAACGCACCTTTTTTGAGCCATATCAGAAGCAGGGAGTGCAGTATAAACAGTGCCGGCAGCCCAGCGGAAAATAAAAGATGCCTGGTCTTGTGGTGAAACAGGTGCATACCTATCAGCGCTCCCAGACTGCCTCCGGCGGCGGCAACCCCCAAAAGTACGCGCTCGGGTATGCGCCATTTGTTTTTTCTGGCCTTTTCCTTATCCAAAAGCATAAGAAGTAAACCGGCTGCATTGACTAGAATGAGATACAAGTGTAGTAGCTCCAAAGCAATTATCCTTTCAGGAGGGATTTTCATGAAGATTTTGTCAATGTTGTTGGTTGTTTGTTTGCTGCTTTGCGGTTGCTCTGCCGCGCAGACCTTTGAAAAAGTGGAGGATGTCTACGTTCCGGGGACAGCCCCAGTTCAGCAGGAGGTCCTGTGGGAGATGCCGGAGGAAAATTTGCGGCCTGTGCAAAGTGAGTACGGAAGCCTGTATTTTTGCGACGGCTATGAAATTACCCAGGAAATCCTGCAGGCCGGCAATTTAAGCCGTACGTTACAGCAGCTGACCGGTTACACCGCAGATAAGCTCACGGTTCTGGAAACCCAACAAGATGATGCAAAACGTTACGAATGTGTTTGGACGGCGGCGGGAGAAGGGGGCAATACCGTTGGAAGAGCTGTGATTTTGGACGACGGGTATTACCATTACTGCATGACCGCCATGGCCCAGGAAGAGGAGATTGACGGATTGCGGAAGGTATGGCAGGAGCTGTTTGATTCCTTTATTCTAGGTTAGTCAGCGCCTGCAGGCAAAGCTGTCGGCATTGCTCCCGGACGGAGTTGGGATGGAGGATTTCCGCCTTTTCGCCAAAGCCGATTACCCAGCTTAAGAACATCGGAGAAACTGCCACGCTGGCAGTAAAGACAAAATGCTCCGTCCCGTCGGGAATGAGCATGGCATCTCTGCCGAAGCGGTCAATCACCACATTGGAAAGACTGCGGTGAAAGCGCATTTTTACAGTGATGGGTTCACCGGAGAACATTTGAAACAGCCGGTTTGCATATTGCAGCATGGCCTTTCCCGTCAATTCGGGACAGGGGGTCCTCTTTTCCTCGAGGATGCGAATGTCGCACATTCTGTCAATGCGGTAGGAGGTTACTCCGTGGCGCTGGGAATGGGCCAGAAGGTAGCAATTTTCGTTGTCCTGGCATAGCCCGTAGGGGCTGGCCTGATAGTTCTTTTCCCGGAAATGGCGTTTGCCGTCTATATCCCAGTCAAAATAACGGAATGTGATTTGCTTGTTTTCGGCGATGGCGTCCTGAATTGCGTCCACGGAATAGTAAATGGTTTCATTCATGCTTTTTACCCGACCGGAAACCACCACATCCCGCCGCATCAGCCGCGCATCGTCTACACTGCACTGGTCGCACAGCTTTTCAATCAGTTCACGGGATTTCTTTTCCGTCAAATACCGGCTGGACTGTACAGCGTCAATCAGCAGCTTCAATTCCGGAAGCTCAAAGCTGCGAGAGGCAATGTAATAACCACCGTTTTTGCCGGGCACGGCAACGATATCAATGCCGTATTCCTGCAATGCGGCAATGTCTGAATAAACAGTTTTTCGCTCGCAAAGAATATTGTAACGGCGTTCCAGCATGGAAATCAGTTCCGAAGCTCTCACGGGGTGTCCCTCGTGGGAGTTTTTTTGCAGATAATCCAGTATGTGCAGAATTTTCAGCTTTTGGTTATCGGATTTTGCCATAAGCTTACCTCCTTTTTTACCATTATATCACGCGTTGTCAAAATAGAAAAGGAATTTGCTTTTTTTCGTAAGATGTGGTATTCTATTGCAAAAAGGAGGGGATTGTATGGCGTATCTGGGCTGCCACTTAAGCGCATCCGGCGGCTTTTTGCAGATGGTGAAAACCGCTCAAAGTATTGGGGCAAATACCTTTGCATTTTTTACCAGAAATCCCCGCGGCTCCAAGGCAAAGCAGGAAGATCCGGAGGATGCCGCGGCGGCAGTTGCCCGGCTGGAGCAATTAGGCTTTGGCAGGCTGGTTGCCCACGGTAGCTATACCATGAACCTTTGTACCGCTGATGCCCAGGCCCGGAGCTTTGCTGCTGGGATTTTGGAAGATGATTTGCGCCGTATGTCATCTTTGCCTGGACATTTCTATAATTTTCACCCCGGCTCCCATGTGGGGCAGGGCGCCGATACCGGCATTTCTCAAATTGCCGATGCGCTGAAAAAAGCACTGAAGCATGGATATCCTGTAATGGTTTTATTGGAAACCATGGCGGGGAAAGGAAGCGAAATCGGTGGCAATTTCCGGGAGTTGAGGGCAATTCTGGACGCAGTGGGAAGTGATAACCTGGGCGTCTGTCTGGATACATGCCATGTCTGGGATGCAGGCTACGACATTCAAAATGATTTGGACGGCGTTTTACAGGAATTTGACCGCATTGTGGGATTGCAGCACCTGAAGGCCCTGCATCTGAACGATTCTAAAAATCCGAAGGATAGCCACAAGGACCGCCACGCCTGTATTGGTGAGGGCATACTGGGACTGCAGACCTTTGAAAATATCATGCGCCATCCTGTTTTGAAGGAATTGCCCATGATTTTGGAAACGCCTAACGAGCTTCCGGGCTACGAAAGAGAAATTGCACTGCTTCGAGGTTTGGAGCGGTAGAGAAATAATGCGAAGGAGGTGGCGCAATGGAACAGTTTTTGTCCTTTTTTTATAATGCTGATGAAACCTATATGCAGGTATTTCAAGCTATATTTCGGTTTGTTGCGCCATTTTTGGCAGGGCTTTTGCTGTTTCGCTGCATAAAGCCTCTGCTTACTTTTCACCGGGAGCCGGAAATATGGGCATGGCTGGTGCTGAAGGACCAACGCAGACTGCCCATTACCCACTGGGAAAGTGTCATCGGCAGAAGCAAACGCAGCGATGTGGTGATGAACATTCCCACCATATCCAGAAACCACTGTGTACTGACCCGGTACGATGACGGGAGCTGGACCATTGCCGATGCCGGCTCAAAAGCTGGCGTGCTTGTCAACGGTGAAAAGGTAGATATCTGCCCCCTGGAGCCGGAGGATATTATTAATATCGGTGGCGTGGAGATGACGCTGCTTCCCATATCCCGCCGACAGGAAATCAAGCTGGGCGAGCTTCGTACAAAGGCGGCAAGTTCTATTTCCAGTCTGCTGAATGTTCTGCTTTTGACAGTGTTTCAAATGCTTTGCTGTATTTCCTACCTGTTTGGTGTGGATACCCAGCACGCCGTTTCTGTATTTTCCGGCTTTGCGGGAATTATGGTTGTCCAGTGGGCGTTATTGGTATTTTATATTATTATTCGCAAGCCATCCTTTGAGATTGAAACCATTGCGCTTTTTCTGTGTACCATGGGCATGGCGGCCATTGCCGCGGTAAAGCCCGGGGAAGCGGTGAAGCAGCTGATTGCTCTTTTGATGGGTGTTGCCCTGTTTTTGGGTATTGGCTGGGCGCTGCGGGATCTGGAGCGGGCGAAGAAAATTCGTTATCTTGCGGCAGCGGCAGGCGTTGGCTTTTTGCTGATTACCCTTTTGTTCGGTAAGGAGTACCATGGCGCAAAAAACTGGCTGATAATCGGTAGCCTTTCCTTACAGCCCTCGGAGCTGAGTAAGGTTTGCTTTGTGTTCGTTGGGGCCTCTGCCATGGAGCGGATTATGAATAAGCGCAATCTGATATTGTTCATTGGATACACTCTGGTGGTGTGCGCCTGCCTTGCGGTGATGAACGATTTTGGAACGGCACTGATATTCTTTGTTGCATTTTTGCTCATTGCCTATATGCGTTCCGGCAGTGTGGGTACCATTGCCCTTGCCTGCACGTCTCTGGGCTTTGCAGGGGTCATCGCTTTGAAAATTGCGCCACATGCCCTCCGCCGTTTCAGCAGCTGGCGGCATATCTGGGAAGATCCCTTTGGCGCGGGCTATCAGCAGACGAGAGCGCTGATGTGCATTGCCTCCGGCGGACTTTTGGGATTGGGAGCAGGCCAGGGGCAGATGAAGAAAATCTTTGCCGCGGATTCTGATGTGGTATTCGCCACCATTGCTGAGGAATGGGGCTTGATCATTGCAGTAATGCTGATTATCTGCGTAATTGCCCTGGCGATTTTTGCTCTGCGGTCTGCTGCAGTGGAACGCAGCAGCTTTTATATCATTTCCGGCTGTACTGCCGCAGGCGTACTGCTGGTGCAAACCATTTTCAATGCCTTGGGTACGGTTGATGTGCTGCCTCTGACAGGCGTTACGTTTCCCTTTGTATCCAACGGCGGATCCAGTATGATCGGCGCATGGGGATTGCTTGCTTTTGTTAAGGCGGCAGATACCCGGCAGAATGCCAGCTTTGCTGTGCGTCATCTGAGACAGGGGAGGGGCGAGAATGAATAGAGTAATTAGTCGCTCCAAAATCACTGGGATTTTGATTGTCCTGCTTGCAGCAGGCGTGGTTTTCTTTCTGGCGGAATATTTTATCCATGCAGATGCATGGGTGTTTTCCCCGGGTTCACCGCATATCTACAATGCTTCCAACCTGGGGTGCGGACTCATTACTGATAGGGACGGTCTGCTCCTGCTGGACATGACAGGAAACAGAACCTACTCCCAGAGTCAGTCTGTTCGTCAGTCTACGGTGCATTGGCTGGGAGACAGGGAAGGAAATATTCATGCCCCGGCGCTTTCCTATTATTCCAAAGAAATTTCCGGCTACAATCCCTTAAGCGGTGTATATGCCTACGGCGGAACCGGCGGAACAGTAACGCTTTCTCTTTCAGGAACTCTGCAGGCGGTCGCCCTTGAGGCCATGGGTGATTACAAGGGTACGGTCAGTGTGTATAACTACAAAACGGGAGAAATCCTTTGCTCTGTATCCACCCCCAATTTTGACCCGGACAATGTCCCCGACATTGCGGGAGATACCACCGGCGCCTATACCGGCGCGTACCTCAACCGGTTTACCCAGTCTACCTATACCCCGGGTTCCATTTTCAAAATTGTAACTGCTGCAGCGGCGCTGGAAGCCATACCGGATATTTTGGAACAAACCTTTACCTGCAACGGTGTGCTGGAATATGGCATTGATAAGGTTACCTGCCTTGAAAATCATGGTAGAATTAATTTCCGCGATGCTTTCGCCCAGTCCTGCAACTGCGCCTTTGCCCAAATTGCCAATCAGCTGGGCGGAGAAACTCTGCAGCGCTATGCCCGGCAGTTTGGCATTACCGACAGCATTTCCTTTGACGGCATTACCACGGCAAAGGGAAATTTCGAGGTAGAGGGGAAGGCTGATGTTCTGGTTGCCTGGGGCGGCGTGGGACAGCATACCGACCTTGTCAACCCTTGCAGTTTTATGACCTTCCTAGGGGCTGTCGCAGGGGACGGTGTGGCAAAAATGCCCCATCTTGTGTCGAAAATTACCGTAAGCGGCAGAAACACCTATACTGCCGATGGAAGGGATACAGGACGGATTATGTCCCGAGAGACTGCGCAAACCCTGCAGGAAATGATGCGCAACAATGTACAGGTGAAATACGGCGCGGAGAATTTTCCGGACATGACGGTGTGCGCCAAGTCCGGTACTGCAGAAGTGGGTGGTGATAAGAAGCCCAATGCCATGTTTGCCGGATTTGTAACAGACGATGCCTATCCTCTGGCGTTTCTGGTTGCTGTGGAGGACGGCGGCTACGGGCGGCAAATTTGCGTGCCCATTATTTCCAGGATTTTGGCCCAGTGCAAGGTTTTGCTGGACGGTTAATGGAATAGGTAAGGTTACCCCCTGCATAGAGTTTATGCAGGGGGTGTTCTTATGTGGCGAAAAAACCAGGTTTGCGGCTGCGCATTGATTGCCTTCGGCTTGGGCTTGCTGGTAGGAATGTGTTTGGAATCAGGTGTATACAGCTTTTTTGCGGGTACGATGATAATCGGTCTTGGTTTTTGGTGCGGCGGGCGAAAATAATCGGCATAAACTTGTCCTTAAAGGAATATAATGCACTGTAATCGTGGGATAAGGAGTGAATCCAATGGAAATCAAGTTTAAAGCCGATACCGTTTCCTGCTTACAGCCGATTATCTGTCAGGCGCAGAGTCAAGAGCAAACCCAAGAGGTGCGTATCAGCGAGGCCATGCCGGACATTGGCAGAGTGCTGTGCAGCTGGGGGCAGGTGTTGCTCCGCAGTAAGGAATGGCGTGGCGACGGCATGAGTGTCAGCGGCGGCGTGCAGGTTTGGGTGTGGTATCTGCCGGAGGACGGCTCTGATATACGCAGTGTAGAAACCTGGATTCCCTTCCAGATGAAGTGGAATTTTCCCCAGACACAGCGCGACGGCGCAATCTGTGCGACACCGCTGCTGAAGTCCGTGGACGCCAGGAGTACCTCGTCAAGAAAACTGATGGTCCGTACCAATGTCAGTATCCTGGCAGAGGCACTGGAGCCTGTGGAGCCGGAAATCTACACCCCGGATGGGTTGCCGGAGGACATACAGCTGCTGAAGCGGAGCTACCCCATAGAATTGCCCCGTGAGGCGGGGGAAAAGGTGTTTACGGTGGAGCAGGAGTATCCCTTGCCCGAGGGATTGACAGCGTCGGGTCAGATTCTCTGCTGCAGCGCAGAGCCCAAAGTTGCAGAATACAAGGTGATGGCGGGGCGACTGGTGTTTCGTGGGGACGGAAGACTCAAGTTGATATACCGGGCGGAGGATGAGATAAAAACCTTTGAGGCGGAGCTGCCGTTTTCCCAGTTTACGGAGCTGGATAGAGACCATTCCGGTTCCGCTACAGCAAAAAACTGTGTGGTAATGACGGATTTGGATACACAAATCGGGGAGGACGGCTTGCTGTCTGTAAAGGCTTCTATGGCAGACCAGTATGTGATTTATGATCGGGTGATGGTAGATGCCGTGGAAGATGCGTACAGTTTGGGAAGACCGCTGGAAACCCGAATGGAAGAGGTCCGCCTGCCCATAATTCTGGATACCCGGGAAGAAAATGTTCATATTTGCCAATCCATTCCCGTGGAGGCCCGGAAGGTTGTATATGCCTCCTGCCTTTGTCAGCAACCGGAATACTATTCTGATGAGCAAGCGGTAACCGTGGCGGCGCAATTCCAGGTGGTTTATCAGGACGCAGAGGGGAATCTACAGTACGCCACAGCGAAGGAAGAAGCCTCGTGGCCTTTCCAATCAGAGGAGGGCAATCGAATCTGCGCATCGGTACGGCCATCCGGTGGGGTGCAGGTAATTTCCTCCGCAGAAGCGTTGGAGGTGTGCGCAGATGCAGCTGTATGCGCCAAAGTGTTTTCCAACGCAGGCTTGTCTATGGTTTCCGGTATAGAGATAGGCCAGATGGAAGAACCGGCTGAAAACCGTCCGTCGCTGATTCTGCGACGCGCTGGGGAGGATACCCTGTGGGACATTGCCAAGGAATGCGGAACCACTGTGGAGGCCATTTGCAAAGCAAACCAGATTCAGCAGGAGCCGGAAAGCGATAAAATGCTGTTGATACCCATACCGTAACGGAAAAATCCCG
>JAZOQT010000010.1:0-19202 GCA_045656245.1 Faecousia sp. | reverse complement strand
GTTTCCAGCAAATCCTCGTCCTCGCTGACCACATCCATCAGCGACAGCGCCGCCCCATCCGTCCCCGTATCGATGTAATCCGACAGCGACACATCCTGACTGGACTTTTTCTGACTGCGGAAGTACATTAAAATTTCATTTTCCACGCACCGGGCGGCATAGGTTGCCAGCCGCGCCCCCTTGGTCATGTCAAAGGTGGTTATGCCCTTGATCAGCCCAATGGTGCCAATGGAAATCAAGTCCTCCTGGTCGGACGTCTGGGTATAGTACTTCTTCATAATATGGGCCACCAGACGCAAATTCCGCTCTATCAGCACGTTCCGTGCCTGTAAATCTCCCTTCGCGCTCAATTCCAGATAGTACCGCTCTTCTTTTGCCGTCAGGGGCTTTGGAAAACTGCCCGTGGATAACTGCAGAGAATACAGCAAGCCGTTGAGCATCAGCCACACTGCCGCTAGCATAGGCGCCACCTCCTATGCTACCTTATTCGGCACAGCCCGTCCCTATCACCGAAAAAATGGGGACTGTTGCGGTCTCCGCGGCGCTTCGCGAAGGCTCGGCGCTTCTGCCGTATAATGGGCATAAAAAGTGCCGTCCGAAGCCGGACGGCGCTTTCTTTGTTTATGGCGCAGCGGATTTTAACCCGCCCAATTCATCTTTGAAAACCGTAGGTTCCCGTCATCGGGTCCCGGAAAAACGGAATATGCGGTGGGAAGAACGTAAGCATTGAAAAGGCGATGGCGATGATGCAAATCAGCGCTACTGCCGATTTAGAACGGATTCTGCAGATATACCCCCGCTGAAACAGCTTCGTTTCCACCCAATAAGCTACTGCCGCAGTAAGGAAGAAGATCGTAATATTAAGCCAATCCGCCTTGACCCCCAGAATGCCGGTATACGTGTAATACGCCACAGGAATCAGCACAAGGCCAATTAAGATTCCGATCAGCTTAATGCACCAAAATGCGTCAACTGCTTTCCCCCAGAAGAAGTATTCCACACTCCCAACGGCAACCATGGGATAGAACAACAATTTCAAATGCTCCCAGATAGACTCATTCACCGCAGAAAACAGCGCCACAGCCACATTTCCCCCTGTCCAGTCAAACAGAAAATGCAGTAGCGTTCCCGCAACCGCTGTGAAAATGAATCCGCCCATCTGCCAACAGGGAATTTTCCTTATCATAAATCCACACCCCGGTATCCGTGATATAGACAAGTATATTCCCCTTTTGATTTTGAAATACCGGAAACCAAAAAGGAAAGGAGGCAAATGCTGTATTTACAGATTGGCCTTAATGGCGGAAATGAGGATATCCCCTGCCACTACCCGGTCCTCCGGGGCGAAGCCGTTTTCAAAATTGTCAGAATACAGCACCTGGGCGTTGGGCGGAAATTCCTCGTCCCCCTCCCACACCAGAATCTGCATGGCGTAGCCCTCCACCAAGTCAAACTGATAGCTGGCATCGCCGTGGGCAACAGGAATTGCCCCCATTTTTGCGCAGGCGGCGCGGAAAGCGTCCAGCCGCATGCCGAAGGTAAAGGCCGCCCTGGTCAGCACTCTGCCGGTGTAGGGCTTGATATACAGCTCCCCCCAGGGCATCTCCCGGAAGGTTTTCCAAGTGCCGTTCCAAGGTAGGCGCTTTCCCTCCAGAAGATACCGCAGCAAAAAGGTCTGGGTAGGCAGCGGCGGTATGGGACCGCCGTCCAAAGCCACAATGCTGTAAACCGGGTGGGAAATGGCAAACTCCCGCCCCAATAGGTTTACATAAAATTTATTTCCCTCCCATTTGACCTGGGTGCGGCGGACCGCCTCCTCCGGATTTAACGCCCGAAACAGAGCCTCGTAGTGGGAAAAGGGTACTTCTTCCTTGTGATTTTCAATTTCCATAGCGCTCACTCCTGAACAGAATGGGGGAACAGCCGGGCGTCGGTATGGGGAATGAAGCAGGCCGCCACAAAGCTGTCCATATATCCGGGATAGGTGGAAAGCTCCAAATACGTCATATTTGCCCCCACCTCACTGCATTTTTCGATTGCCTCATCGCTGACGGCAAGGGCATAGGCGCCTGCCAGAGAGGAGTTGCCGATATAACGGAATTTTTCCAGGTCCACATCGGGAAGCATGCCGATATTTACCGCATTTTTCATATTAATGCCCGAACCGATGCCGCCGGCAACATACACTGTATCAATGCAATCCACCGTCATATCCACCGATTGGAGGAGGGTGTCAATGGCGGAGAAGATTGCGCCCTTGGCGCGGATAAAATTGTCAATATCTACTTCGTTGATGGAGATTTCCCGTCCGGTTTCGCTTTCTTCGGGCCGGGCAATCACAAACCGGCCCATACCGTGGGCGTCCCGCTGCACCCGTTCCCCCTCACGGACAAACAGCCCCTTGGCATTGATAATGCCGCAGCGGTACAGCTCGGAAATGATATCGATGATGCCGCTGCCGCAAATGCCCACCGGCTTCTGTCCGGCATCTCCCACAACGGTGAGGGTGGGGTTCATGGTTTCCTTATCCAGAGCACAGGCCTCGATGGCGCCATCGGTGGCCCGCATGCCGCAGGAAATGTCGCCGCCCTCAAAGGCCGGGCCTGCAGAGCAGGCGCAGCTCATCAAAAAGTCGCTGTTTCCAAATACGATTTCTCCGTTGGTGCCCAGGTCGATAAACAGGCTCATTTCCTCCTTGCTCCAGAAACCGGCGGCCAGCGTGCCGGCAGTGATGTCGCCACCCACATAAGAGCCAATATTGGGAGCAATCACCACCGGGGCGCAGGGATTGGCAGGCAGGCGCAAATCACCGGCAGTTAAGTCCTCCCAGCCGAAAAAGCTGGGAATGTAGGGGTCCATGCGCACAGGGTCGGCATCCACCCCCACCAGCAGATGGTTCATGGTGGTATTGGCGCCGATGCTGATGCGCAGAATATCCCTTGGGGAAATGCCGGCGCTGCGGCACAGATTGGCAATAATGGGATTCAGCGTTTCTTTGACAATGGCCTCCTGCAGCTTCTTTTTGCCCCCGGGCTTGCCCTGCTCGATAATGCGGTTAATCACATCCGCGCCGTAGCGGATTTGTCCGTTGCCGGAAGAGCCCTTGGCCAGGATTTTACCGCTTTGCAAATCCACCAGCACCATGGATACGGTGGTGGTGCCGATGTCAATGGCGCAGCCCGCCAGAAGGGTGTTCTCCCCAGAGGTAATTTCCATGCAGGCAAAGGTGTCGCCCTGCAGCTGTCCCTTGACGCAGACGGTAAAATTCTGCTCCCGCACAGTGGCGGCCAGCCCGGTCATCACCGTGTAGGGGATTTTGACCCGAGATACCCCCAGAGCCTCCTGCAGGCCGCGGGTCAGCCGCTCGTTATCCGGCATAGTATCGGCCTCGTTGGGCGCGTCCATGGTAAGGACCACCGCCCGGAAGGAATTGGTAAAGGCAATGCCGCTTTCCTGCAAATCCTGCTGGCAATTTTGGAAAATCTCCAATTCCTGGGGAGAGGACAGGTCGGCGGTTTTCATACGGCTTTGGTAGGCAGAGGCGATGTCCGGCACCAAAACTGTGCAGTCCCCCACCACCTTGCAGTTACAGCTCAGCCGCCAGCCGGCTTCGTATTCCTCCTGGGTGATGTGCCGGGAGGGAATGGACTCCAGCTCGCCTTCCAGCAGCTTTACTCTGCATTTGCCGCAGGAGCCGTTGCCGGAGCAGGGCGCATCGATTGCCACGTTGCTGCGCCGGGCCAATTCCAGAAGATTGTCCCCCGCGTTGCACGCGGCGCAGACTGCTTCCGCGCCTTCTATTTGAAAAATTACCTTTGCCATTGCAAAAACCTCACTGTTTTTTGTTTTTTTCATTATACCACGGCAACCGGCAATTGTCCAGAACCGGGAAGGATAGAATTGGGGATTGCAATATCCCGCAGAGAATGGTAAAATTCCCTTATAAGAAGCAAGGAGCGATGGCCATGGAAGAAAAAACCGTCTACATCGCCCCCAACGCCACGGTTTTGGGGGACGTAACACTGGGAGACTGTGTGAATATCTGGTACGGCGCTGTCCTTCGTGGGGATTCCGGCGCCATCTGCATCGGCAGCGGCACCAACATTCAGGACAACTGCGTGATTCATGAAACAACCACCATCGGAAAAAACTGCACCGTGGGACACGGGGCGATTGTCCACGGCTGCACCGTGGGCGACGGCAGTTTGATCGGCATGGGCGCGGTGGTGCTCACCGGCGCGGTGCTGGAGGACCACTGTCTGGTAGGCGCAGGAGCGGTGGTTACGGGAAAAACCGTAGCCCCCAGAGGCTCGGTGCTGTTGGGCAGCCCCGCCAAAATCGTAAAGACCCTTACCGAGGAAGCTATGGCCCAGCAGGAGGCCGACGCTGCCCACTATATTCTGCAGGCAAAGAAAAGCCTGTAAGAAGGGCCCTGTTGATGTAATATCGCAAAGCAGACAAAGGAGGCATGCACATGCAGCCGCGAAGAAGACAGAATAAGGCGCTGGCCCAACAGGTGCACAGCCCCTTTAACGCGAAAAAAGGAAGCTGGAAAAAGCCCTTGGCCATCACGCTGGGCGTGGCGGTGATTTTGGGGCTTGCCGGCACGGCAATTCTGCTGGGGTGGATCAAAATCCCCGGCTTTACCCCTCCCGGACAGATGCAAACCGAACCCCAGGAATACCCGCCGGATACGGTGATCCATCTGATGGCCGGAGGAGATCTGAACGTAACCGACAGCTCCGTGGCCGCCGGTCAAACAGAGGCGGGCTACGACTATAAAAACGTATTTTTGGACGTGGCGCCCCTGCTTTCCGGCAGTGATATGACGGTTCTGAACTTTGAGGGTACGGTCTGCGGCGAGCCCTACGGCAGCCAGTATGCCTCTGCTCCCCAGCAAATGGTGCAGGCGCTGGCCGATATCGGGGTGGACTTTCTGCAGACAGCAAATTCCTGCTCCATTACCGGAGGTCCCCTGGGAATGCAATCCACCATAAACGCCGTTCGCTCTGCGGGAATGGAGCCTCTGGGCACCTATCCCAGCAAGGAGGAATTTGAGAAAAACGGGGGCTATGTGCTGCGCCAGGTGCATGGCATCAAGGTGGCGCTGGTAGCTTTCACCAAGGGACTGGGCGGTCGCGGACTTCCCCAGGTCAGTGAGGGCTGCGTGAATCTTCTTTACGAGGACTTCGCCAGCAACTACAAAACCGTAGACGAAGCAGGCATTACCACCGTCCTGCGTTCCGCCGCTGCCCAGAAGCCGGATATCACCATCGCGCTGCTTCACTGGGGCAGTGAATTTAACGACAAAATCAGCAAAACCCAGGAGCAAATCGTCCAGCTGATGCAGTCCGAAGGGGTGGACGCCATCATTGGCACACACGCCCACAAGGTCCAGCAAATCACCTTTGACGAGGCCTCCGGCCAGGTTGTCGCCTACTGTCTGGGGGATTTCTTCGGAGACGGAACAAAGTCTGATACGGCCTACTCCGTACTTCTGGATTTGGAAATCACCAAAAGCGGCCGCACCGGCGAAACCAAAATCACCCGGGCCGACCACGTGCCAATTTATATCGCCCGGGAAGCCACGGGCACCCGGGTTCTGCGGATTGCCGAAGCCATTGCCGCCTACGAAAGCAACAATCTGGGCAGAGTTTCCGCAGAAACCTACGCCAACATGAAATCCGCCCTTACCGCGATTGAATCCCGGGTAAAAGGAAAATAAACAAAAAACCTGCCGTTGCAAGCTGCAACGGCAGGTTTCTTATTCGGTCTTATCGGGCTTGTTTTTGTTATGCCGGCGGTGGCGGTGGCGGCGATTCTTCTTCGCCGGAGCCTCCGGATCGGGGGCGGGCTTTTCCTCTGCATTTTCCTGCCGGGGCGCTGCGCCTTCCCTGCGGTGGCGGTTGCGGCGGGTGCGCTTGCGGCCGGAAGTCTGTTTTTCTTCCTGGGCAGGCTCCTGCTCCGGCTGCACCTCCTCGGCCACGGTTTCCTCGCTGTAACGGAAGCGAATAGAGTTGAGAATGGGTTCTTCCTCCGTCTGCTGGGCCTGTTGTTTCCGAATTACACCGGAAATCGGCGCCAAATCCGCAGGAATAGGCGGGTCATTCTTCTTTGCCTTGCCGCTGCGCAGCACAGCAATCTCCATATTGGAAAAGGAGGCCACGGTTTCCGGATTGTTCTCCATGCGCACCTTTACCCGGCTGCGAAGCAAATCCACATCCACCACCGTGCCTCTGCCCTCGGGGGTGTCCACAAAGGATTCCGCCTTGGGAGCGTTGCGAAGCAGATCCTCATAAGCGTCCTGCTCGTATTTCAGACAGCACATCAGCCGTCCGCAGGTGCCGGAAATCTTGGTGGGGTTCAGACTCAAATTCTGGGTCTTCGCCATCTTAATGGACACGGGCTGGAAATCCTCCAAAAAGCTGGAGCAGCAAAAGGGTCTGCCGCAGATACCCAGTCCACCCAGCATTTTCGCCTTGTCCCGCACGCCGATTTGCCGCAGCTCAATGCGGGTATGGAACTTGGAGGCCAGATTTTTCACCAGCTCCCGGAAATCCACCCGCTCGTCAGCGGTAAAGAAAATCAAAATCTTGCTCCCGTCAAAGGAACATTCCGCGCTGACAAGCTGCATATCCAGATTGTACTCTGCGATTTTTTCCTGGCAGTAGGCGTAGGCCTGCTTTTCCGTGTCCCGATTCTGCTCCAGGATTTTCTCGTCCTGCTCTGTGGCAAGGCGCAAAACACTGCGCAAAGGGGTAACCACATCCTGCTGGGATATGGTATGGTTCCCGGCGGTAACAGTACCAAATTCCGGTCCCCGGGCGGTATCTATAATTACATGGTCTCCTGCATGGAGCGTAAGTCCGGCAGGGCCAAAATAGTACACCTTCTGTCCCGGGCGGAACTGAACATCCACCACCGTTACAGAAGTCATTTCTTTCTCACTCATGATAAACTCCTTGTGTTATCTCAATTCCCAGGTAAGCCAGCCGCAAATGGCCGCTACGGATACATTGCCCTGGGCATATTCTATAGCTTTTTGCACGGCATCGATGGCGCTTCGCAAATCCCGGGGATTGCGTTTGGCTGCCAGCTCCCGGGCCGCGCTGCCTGCCGCAGCCTGGGCGCACCGGCAGGAAAGGGCGCTTTGAAGCAGGGCGCACCACTGTTGCATTGCCGGAACGAAGGCGTCCCGCTTCCATTTTTCCATAGGCACCAGGGTTTCCGTCAGCAACAAGGCGTTCCCCTGGGCAAACGCCCGGGCAAACTGCTCTGTGTGAGCCGGCAGTGCCGCGCCTTCCTGCAGAATTGTCTTCGCCTGGCCCAAAAAGCCACCGCTTCTTGCAATGGCCGCCTCCAGATCTCCGTCGCCCGCCTGGGGAAATTCCTTCATCAGGGCATTTTTCAGCACAGCTTCCGGCAGAGGCTGCAGCGCCAGAGGGGTACAGCGGGAGCGCACGGTGGGCAGCAGCTGCTCCGGATTGTCGGTAAGCAGAAGAAACACGCCGTATTTGGGAGGCTCTTCCAGAATCTTCAGCAGAGCATTCTGCCCCTCTATGCCCAGCTCCTGGGGAAACAGGTAGACCTTGTACTCCGCCTCGTTGGGCCTGATATACATATCCTCCCGGGCCTGCCGCACCAGCTTTACCGCCACAGTCTTATGCTCCGCGTCCTCCACGGTGATAAAATCCGGGTGGCTGCCCTCCAGCACCTTGCGGCAGCTGTGGCAATTTCTGCAAGGCCTGTCCGGTTCCCGGCACAATATCGCCGCCGCCAGCAACCTGGCAAGGGTATGCTTTCCCGCGCCTTTCGGCCCGGAAATCAAATAGAAGTGGGAAATGCGGTTATTTTCCAGGCTTCGGCTCAAATTCTCTTTCAGCCGTGAATTGCCCAAAAGTTCGTCAAAAGCCATATTCCCCCTCCTTAAAAACGCATTATAGCATAGTTATTACAATTTGCAAAGTCTTTTGATTAGCCCCACAAAGCAGACAGCATGGGAATAACCTGCTTCTTTCGGCTCATAATCTTGGGCAAAAATACGGTATTGTCCTTGGGGGGCAGGGTAAATGCCTGCTGAATAATCTCGTCGTCCCCCAGATAAATCAGCTGTGTGCCCTCCAGCAGCACGTCGGTAAGCATTAAAATCACCATGGAGAAGCCCTTCTCCTGGGCGATTTTCTTCATCAGCGACAGGAATTCTTCCTTTCTTTGCAGCATCTTGGGGCTGTCCACACAGGTAATCTGGGCCACCGCCAAATCATGACCGGCAATGTGGAACTCCTTGTAGTCGCTCATTAGCAGGTCCTCTGCGGTGCGGTTGCCTGTGGAGGCGGAGAAGATTTCCTTGCCCAGCTCCTCCAGGGAGATGTTGGCAATCCGGGCCATGCGCTCCGCAGTGCGAATGTCCCGCTGGGTGCAGGTGGGGGATTTGAACATAACCGTGTCCGAAAGAATCGCGGCGGCCATCATGCCCGCCATTTTTTCCGAGGGCATCAGACCCCGGTCCTGGAACATTCCGGCGATGATGGTATTGGTAGAGCCCACCGGCTCATTACGCACATAGATGGGGTTGGTGGTTTGAATGTCCGCCAGGCGATGGTGGTCGATGATTTCCAGAATCTCCGCCTCCTCCAGGCCGGGGACGGACTGGGCCGCTTCATTGTGGTCCACCAGCACCACCCGTTTTCTCCGGGGACGGAGCAGGTGGTATCGGCTGAGAATGCCCACTACGCACTCGTTTTCGTCCAGAATCGGGTAGCAGGAATATCGGTGCTTCAGCATGATTTCCCGCACATCGTCCACCCGGTCGTCCAGATGGAAGCAAATCAGCTCCCGGTTGTTGCAGATTCTGCCGATGGGAATGGACTGGAAAATATGGCGAATGGCGGCATAGGCATCGTAGGGTGTGGAAATGATGCAGGTCTTGGTGGCCATCTGCCGCAGATCCGGCGCCAATTCCGCCTGACACAGCACCAGACACGACACATTGGCCTCCAGCGCCTGACGAATCACCTCGTCCTGATTGCCGCAGATGAGAATGCTGTCCTGCTTTTCATAGGGCGCAGCGCCTCTGCCCTGGGGCAGCGCCACCACAACATCGCCGGAAATGGTATCAATGTCCTCCCCGGCCTTGTTCAGCACCTTGCCGTCCAGCACGTTCAGAAGATTAAACAGCGGCACCTGGGTCAGCCGTCCGGAGTCTACAAGACTCATGTTGTAATTGGCCACATCCTCCCGGGAAAGCATGCCGTAGAGGGTGCCGTCCTCGTTGGCAATGGGCACAACGCCGGAAGAGGAAAGCTGCTGCAGCACATTCCACGCCCGGGCCATGGTAACCGCGGCAGAGAATACCGGCGGTTTATCAAAATCCAGATCCCGCACCTGGGTGTGCATACTGGTAATCCGCTGGGGCGGCTGGAAGCCGAACTTGTCCAGCACGATTTGGGTTTCGTCGGAAACATGGCCCAGACAGGCGGCCTCATACTCCCGGTCGCCCAGGGCATTGCGCAGCGCTGTGTAGGCCATAGCCGCCACAATGGAATCGGTATCCGGGTTGCGGTGGCCGGTAACATAAATGGTATCCATAGAGTTTCCTCCTTTGACGTAAGGTTATACGGTAATTTCTCCTGCAAGGCTTTGGGCAAAGAGCTTTGCAATTTCCTCCGGGCCGTAGCCCTGCCCCAATGCCCACATCAGCTTGGTCATGGCGGCCTCCGAGGTCATGTCCAGACCTTGAATGACGCCCAGCTCCAAAAGGCGGTTTCCTACCTGATATACCCGCAAATCCGAGCTGTCATACAGGCATTGGGTGGTAACTACCACGCTGATGCCGTCCTCCACGGCTCTGCGGATTCCCTTCAGCCCCTGGCTCAAAATATTGATACCCCCCAGACCGAAGGCCTCAATTACAACGCCCTTATAGCCCATGGCGTTGAGCATGTCAAAGACTGCCGGGTTCAGCCCCGGGGTCAGCTTCAGCAAGAACACATTATCTTTAATATCGGGAAGCAGGCGGGGCTGTCCCGTTGCCTTGGGCAGTACCCGTTCGTCCAGCACCAGTCCCCGGTTGCTCACCACGCCTGCATAGCGGGCGTTTATACTTTCAAAGGCGGAGAAGCCGGAGGCTCGCACCTTGACCGCCCGGCAACCCAGCATGATTTTCCGGTCAAAGGCCAGGTACACTCCCGGCGCGCCGGCAGCAGCCATGGCAAAGGCGGTGCGCAGATTGTCCGGCCCGTCAGAAAGCACATCGGACAATGGCAGCTGGGAGCCGGTGAATACCACAGGCACATCGATGTTGGGAAGCATAAAGGTAACCGCCGAGGCAGAATAGGCCATGGTGTCCGTACCGTGGGAAACCACAACGCCGTGGAAGCCCTTCCGGTTTTCAAACACGCTGGTGGCAATCAGCTGCCACTGCTCCGGCTGAATGTTGGACGAGTCCAGGCACAGTACATCTTTCACCGTGATGTCATAATAGGTGCGAAGCTGCTGCAGCTCCCGCTCCATCACATCGGAACGCCGGGGCTCCAATCCCTGCCCGCCGGGGACGGAGGCGATGGTGCCGCCGGTGGTGAGCAGTAAAATCTTTTTCTTCTGTTCCATGGGAACCTCCACAGCATGGCATAGTTACTTTCATTATACCGACAGAACGGAAAAATAGCAAGAAAAATCCGCGGAATCCCCGTCGGGACTTGCTTTTTTTCCTTCCAACAGGTAAAATATACCCAGAAACGGCCCAAGGAGGAAGCATTATGAAGATTTTGGTTACCGGCGGCGCCGGTTTTATCGGCTCGCACACCTGTGTGGAGCTGTTGGAAGCCGGCTACGAACCGGTGGTGGTGGACAACCTGTGCAATTCCAGCGAGGAAAGCCTTCGCCGGGTGGAGAAAATCACCGGAAAGGCCCTGACCTTTTACCAAGGCGACGTGCGGGACGAAGGCCTGCTGGAGCGGATTTTCCAGGAGCAGGAAATCGGCTGTGTCATTCACTTTGCAGGGCTGAAATCCGTGGGGGAATCCGTCAGCCAGCCCTGGCGGTATTACGACAACAATCTCAACTCCACTCTGACACTGACCAAGGTCATGGAACGCCACGCCGTGCAAAAACTCATTTTCTCCTCCTCCGCCACGGTGTATACCCCCGGTAGCCCCATGCCCCTGAAGGAAACCAGCCCCACCGGCGGCTGTACCAATCCCTATGGCTGGACAAAGTACATGACCGAGCAGATTCTCTCCGGCATGGCCCAGGCAGACAGCAGGTGGAGCATTGTGCTTTTGCGGTACTTTAACCCCATTGGCGCCCACGAAAGCGGTCTGATTGGCGAGTCCCCCCGAGGGATTCCCAACAATTTGATGCCCTACATCACCCAGGTGGCCGTGGGCAGGCGGGAAAAGCTCCATATTTTCGGCAATGATTACGATACTCCCGACGGCACCGGCGTTCGGGACTACATTCATGTGGTAGACTTGGCCCAGGGCCATGTGGCGGCCGTCGCCTACGCTGTGGCCAATCCCGGCTGTGAGGTATTCAACCTTGGCACAGGCGCAGGCTACAGCGTGCTGGATATGGTAAACAGCTTCCAGCAGGCCACCAGCGTTCCCGTTGCCTACGAAATCGCGCCCCGGCGGCCGGGAGATATCGGGGTATGCTACGCAGACCCCCAAAAAAGCGCGGCGCTTCTGGGCTGGCAGGCGAAGAAAACCCTTGCGGATATGTGCCGGGACTCCTGGCGGTGGCAAAGCCAAAACCCCATGGGCTACGAAAAATAACAAAAGGAGAGGCCTTGCCTCTCCTTTTTATTATGTTATCGTGCCATTTCCAGCGGACGCAGGACGCAGTAGGTATCATACCGGGTATCGTTGGTTTGAGCAAAGAACACCACATTTATCTCCGGATTTGCCAGGCCCGATTGCTGGGCAATCTGGGCGGCATCTGTGGCCACCACCTCTTTCAAATACAGCCTGCTCTTCCCCTGGGGCATGACCATGGCAGTATCCTTGCGGACAAAGGACACCGCAAAGGTATCCGTCGCGCAGGCGCTTACCAGAGTGGCCGCAGCATCGTTGATGACCTTTTCCTTGTTGTTGGGGAAAATCATCATAGAGGTCTTGGGGAACCAGAAATCATCCAGCACCACCTCATGAAAGCCCAGACCCCGCAGTTCATTGATAACCTTGATAATATGGGTCAGGGCGCCGTCCTTGGCAGGGTTGAGCCAGTAAGAGCCATCGTACTTCCACAGCGCGCCGTTGCCGCCGTCCTGGGGCAGACCGTAGGGCACTCTGCCCCGTTCATCGTCCAGAAAATACTGGATTTCCCGGAAGGCCGGCACCCGGGCAATCAGGTAAAACCCTTCGCCCTTCATGCGGTTAAGCAGCTGGGATACCTGCTGAATGTCCACGGTATCCATCGTTGCGCCTAATGCGGTTTCATAGGTATAGCCGCTTTTGCCGTCCTTCATGTCCACCATGACGGTGGAACCCTTGGGAAGCAGGTCCAGCTGTTCGTTGAGCTTGGAAAATCCGGCGTTGGCCGTGGCGCTTTGCAGCGCCTCGATGTCAATATAAAAGCCTGTGAAATGGGACAGCTGGGTAAAGGTCGCCCCCGCTTCCTCCTGCTTGCCGTAAATCAGCTCCCCCGTAGCCTCGGGCTGGGGCTGTACCGGCGTTTTCCCGGGGGAAAACTCCAGGGAAATATCAAAATCAAAATGGGCGCCATTTTCGGTATATACCACATACCGCTGCAGCCACAAAAACCAACACAGCAGCAGCGCCGCCGCCAGCAGCACCAGTACCGAAACGGTGATGCACAGCCGCTGCAGAATCCGCCGTGTCCGATAGGGAATGGTCATAGTACGCTCCTTTTGGCGGTGATGCACCGCCAGTCCTCTTTTTCGTAGATTGCCGTAACGCAGAGTCCGCAGGATTGAATTGCCGACACAACCTCGTCCAAACGGGTATCGAGAATGCCGGAGCAAATCAACGTGCTGCTTTCCGTCAAGAAGCCGGGGAGCACCGGGCTCAGCCCGATAATCACGTCTGCCACAATGTTCACCAGCACCACATCAAAGCTATCCCGGGACAGCTGCTTCATCAGCGCCCCGTCGGAAACCACATTGCCGGTGAGGGCAGTAAATTCCGGGGCGGCGAAGCCGTTTAAGGCGGCATTCTCCCGGGCAATTCCCTCTGCCTTGGCATCGATGTCCACACCCACGGCCCTTTGGGCCCCCAGCCGCAGAGCGGCGATGGACAAAATGCCGCTTCCGCTGCCCAAATCCAGGCAGCGGCTTCCCGGTTTCACCAGCTGCTCCATGGCGGACAGCACCATCTGGGTGGAGGGATGGGTTCCTGTACCGAAGGTCAGCCCCGGGTCCAGAATCACCGGCAGGCGGCTGCCTGCATAATTTTCCGCCAGCCAATAAGGAAGCACCACAAGCCGGTTTCCCACCTCTACGGCGGAATAATTTTCCTTCCAGCTTTCTTCCCAGTTTTCCTCCTTCAGAGGGGCCACCTCCAAAGAAAAGCCCTGTTCCTCTCCCAGCTTCTGCAAGCGGGCAAGGGATTCCTTGTCCCGGTCCTCCAGATACAGCCGAATCCGGGAAAGCCCCTGCAGCTGCTTTTGCAGTTTCTCGTCAATATAGTCCCAACAGGCCCGATTCTCCTGCAAAAAGGACTCAAATTGGGACTGGTCCTCAATCACCAAATCGGAAAACCCTGCGCACGTCAGGACGGCGGCGATTTGCTCCACCTGTCCCTGGGGTATGCCTGCGGTAATTTCCAGCCACGCCACAGCGCCGCCTCCCTTCCACGATACTGCCCCTATTGTACTGCATTTGCCCAAAAATCGCAACCGCAAAGATGTTAAATTTCTTTAACCCTCTTCCTATTTCCCGTAAAGTGGTATATAATAAGGAAAAATTACGCAGAAACGGAATGTATCTATGGAACAAACAATGGAACTTTATCCCGGAATCACCCTGCGGTGTTTTCAGGATACCCGATTTAAGCAGGGGGCATTAAGTCTGCAGTTTTTGCGGCCCATGTGTCGGGAGGAAGGGGCGCTGAATGCCCTTCTGCCGGCAGTATGGCTTCGGGGTACGGAGCAGTACCCGGATTTAAGGGCAATTACCCTGCATTTGGACGATTTATACGGCGCATCGGTGGGTACGCTGGTGCGGCGCATCGGAGACTGCCAGACCACCGGGCTGTACTGCGGCTTCATGGAGGACCGCTTCGCCCTGGACTCTGACGAGATTTTCGCCCCCATGGTGGATTTTCTGCGCCAGCTTCTTTTCTGCCCCGTTGTGGAAGACGGAGGGCTGTGCCGGGAATTTGTAGAGGGAGAAAAGAAAAACCTGATTTCCACCATTGAAGCGGAGAAAAACGACAAGCGGGCCTACGCCTCCGGCAAATTGTTGAAAATCATGTGCCGCAATGACTCCTTTGGTCTGCCCCGGCTGGGTACGGTGGAGGAGGTTGCCGCCATTACGCCCCAGGCGCTTTACGCTCATCACCGGAAGCTCCTGGCGGAAAGCCCCATTGCCATTTACTATGTAGGCTCTTTTGCGCCTCAGCAGGTAGCCCGGCTTTTAATGCCGCTGTTTGCCAATATTTCCCGCAACTATATCCCCGGACCCGGCCAGACAGCCTTTGCAGGCCTTGGCAGTTTCCGGGAGGAAGAAACCATGGAAATCGCGCAAAGCCTGCTGTGTCTGGGCTTTTCCACCCCCATCACCAACCGGTGTCCGGAATTTGCCGCCATGCAGGTGCTGAATATGGTGCTGGGCGGTGGCATGACCAGCAAGCTCTTTACCCATGTGCGGGAGAAGCGAAGCCTGTGCTACTTTATCGGCTCCGGCTACTACGGGGCAAAGGGCATCGTTACCGTTAACGCCGGCATTGACGCCCAAAAGAAGGACGAGGCTCTGGAAGAAATCCTTGCCCAGGTGGAAGCCTGCCGCCAAGGTGAAATTACTCCCCAGGAGCTGACCGCCGCCAAGAAGGCGGTGCTCAATACCCTGCAGGAGATTCACGATTCTCCCGGCGCCATTGAAAGCTATTATTCCACCGCCGCCATCAGCGGCATGGGTATGACGCCGGAGCAATACGCCCAGGCGGTAAAGGCGGTTACCCTGCCCCAGGTGGTGCAGGCCGCCAAAGTTCTGCGGCTGCATACCCAATATTTTCTGCGGGGGGTGAGCCAATGAACCGGCAGTATTATCCCCAGCTGGACGAGACCCTGCACCGGTGCGTTCTGCCCAACGGACTGACAGTGCTGGTGGTGCAGCGTCCCGGCTTCGCCCGAAAAATGGCGTATTTTGTAACGGACTTCGGGGCAATCCACCGGGAATTTACCCTGGAGGGAAAAAAGTGGCAGGTGCCTGCAGGCATCGCCCATTTCCTGGAGCACAAAATGTTTGAGCTTCCCGGCAGAGATGTATCGGCGGAGTTTGCGCGGCTGGGCGCCAACGTCAACGCCTTTACCAGCTTTGACATGACGGCGTACTATTTTTCCTGCACGGAGCATTTTGAGGAAAATCTCAAGCTTCTGCTGGAGTTCGTTTCCACCCCGTATTTTACCCAGGAGAGCATCGAAAAGGAATGGGGTATCATCGACCAGGAAATCGGCATGTATCAGGACGCGCCGGACGCCCGGGTTTTTGATAATCTGACGAAAAAAATGTACCGCAAACACCCCATTGCCGTTCCCATTCTGGGCAGTCGGGAGTCCATTCGCCAAATCACACCCCAGCTGCTTCACGCCTGCCACCAAAGCTTTTACACCCCCGGCAACATGGTGCTGTGCGTGGTTGGCGATGTGCAGCCCCAGACGGTACAGGCGCTGGCCCTGGAGGTTCTGGGAGAGCAGGCGCATACACCCGGAGAAAAGCACTGCCCCTGGCAGGAGGAGCTGACCTGCGATACCCAGGAGGCTGTGGAGGCCATGGAGGTAGCCATGCCCACCTTCCAGCTGGGCTTCAAGTGCCAGCCCGGGGGCAAAGGGAAGGACGCCGTGATTCAGGAGGTTATCGGAGATTTGGCGGCGGAGGCGCTGTTCGGCGAGTCCTCCCAGCTGTATCTGGAGCTGTACGAAGAGGGGCTGATTGATTCCTCCTTCGGCGGCGGCTACGAAACCGTGGACGGCTGCGCCCTGCTTACCTGCGGCGGCGACAGCGACGACCCCCAGGCAGTACGCCAGGCGATTTTGCGCAGGGGACGGGAATTGGCGGAAACGGATTTGTCGGAAGAAAGCTTCCTGCGCATGAAGCGCAGCGC
Organism: Faecousia sp.; assembly: GCA_045656245.1. Lineage (GTDB taxonomy): Bacteria > Bacillota > Clostridia > Oscillospirales > Oscillospiraceae > Faecousia. Next base: position 2,922 of record JAZOQT010000010.1, on the reverse strand, counting down.
CCTGGGCAGAAGAATCCGGGATTTGGACAGCTTTGACACCACCTGCTTCCGCCTGTGCGCTTACCATTTGTCGGATTTTGACTATTTTTCTTTCCCGTCGGTGTATGCCGACGTAACCTGGCAGCAGGTACAGCAGTTTATCAAGACAGCGGTACAGCCCCAGCGGTGCGCCCTGTCCTGTATCATACCAAAGTAACATGGAGGAATCGCTATGGAATGGATAAAAGGCCTTTCGCCCATCAGCTTTCCCGGCCTGGGCATCACCATTGACCCCCCTGTGGGCATTTCCATCGGCAGTCTGAACATCAATTTTTACGGACTTATCATCGCCACAGGACTTCTGCTTGCGGTGCTGTACGCCTGGAAGCGTACCAAGGCATTCGGCATTCGGGAGGACGACCTGACCGACGGCATTTTGTGGGTTGTTCCCTTCGCAATCCTCTGCGCCCGGCTTTACTACTGCGCCTTCCGCTGGAAGCAGGACGGCTACGGGGAAAATCCCATCAGTATTCTCTATATCTGGCAGGGCGGCCTTGCCATTTACGGCGGCGTCATCGGCGCGGCCATCGGCGTGGTGGTACACTGCCTGATTAAGAAAATCAAAATTCCCGCTCTGCTGGATTTGGTGGCGCTGGGTTTTTTGATTGGCCAGTCCCTGGGCCGCTGGGGCAACTTCTTCAACCGGGAGGCCTTCGGCGCCCAGACGGACTTTTTCCTGCGCATGGGACTGTTTCTGGACGAGAACCGAAAAATGTCCATAGATGAGCTGTTCTACCACCCCACCTTCCTGTATGAATCCCTGTGGAACGCCGCCGGCTTTGTGCTGCTGCACTTCCTGTCGAAAAAGCGCAGATACGACGGCCAGATTGCCCTGGGCTATCTGGCGTGGTACGGTCTGGGCAGAGCCTGTATCGAAAGCCTGCGGACAGACAGCCTGTATCTGGGCGTGTTCCGGGTCAGCCAGCTGGTGGCCATGCTCACCTGCATCACGGCTGTGGTGATTCTGGTGATTCAGTCCTTCCGTTATCACGACCCGGCAAAGCTGTTTGTCAATCAGGTAGCCGCCCGGGCGGCCGCCGCAGAAGAGGGAGCTGACACAGAAGCAGAAGCTGCCCCCCAAGAGGAAGACTAATCCCCTCCGGGGAACGGCCTGGGCCGTTCCCCGGGGATATCCCTGAAAATGTCCGTCCAGTGCGAAAGAAAGTGCTTGACAAACAGACAAAACTGGTGTTTAATAGTAAAAAACAAACCGCCGAAGCGGAAGTAACGCCGTAAGCGCATCCACAGAGAGCCCCCGTTGGTGGAAGTGGGGTGAAAAGCGGTGCGGCAAATGGGCCGCTGAGGGCAGGGAGAACGGGAAATCCCCCAGTATCTTCTGACGGTTTGCCCCCGTTATCGGGCAGACGGTGTGTTGGCACTGTCGCAAAGCGGTCGGTTATCCGGCAAGCAAGGTGGCACCGCAGGTTTACCTGTCCTTGTTTCCCACGGGGGAAGCAGGGGCTTTTTTCTTTTTTATCACATACAATACTGCATCGGGAGGGAACACCATGATTCATAACAACATTGATTTTAACACCTATTTTAAGCATTACCCCGACGAAAAGGGCTACTTCGGCCCTTACGGCGGCTGTTACATTGAGCCCAAGCTGAAAACGGCTATGGAGGAGATTCAGGAGGCCTATTTCACCATTGCCAAATCCCGTCGGTTCATTGCCGAGCTGCGGCGAATCCGCAAGGAATTTCAGGGCCGGCCCACCCCCATTTCCCATTTGGAGCGGCTGTCCAACGCATTGGGTACCGTTCAGCTCTACGCCAAGCGGGAGGACCTGAACCACTCCGGCGCCCATAAGCTGAACCACTGCATGGGCGAGGCGCTTCTTGCCACCTACATGGGCAAGAAAAAGGTGATTGCGGAAACCGGCGCCGGCCAGCACGGCGTTGCCCAGGCCACTGCCGCGGCCTATTTCGGTCTGGAATGCGACATTTACATGGGCTCTGTGGACATTAAAAAGCAAGCCCCCAACGTGGCGAGAATGAAAATTCTGGGCGCCAACGTGATTGAAGTAACCCACGGGCTTGCCACCTTGAAGGAAGCCGTGGACGCCGCCTTTGATGCCTATGCCCGGGAATATGAAAACTGCATTTACTGCATCGGCTCTGTGCTGGGCCCCCACCCCTTCCCCATGATGGTCAGAGATTTCCAAAGCGTGGTGGGCATTGAGGCACGGGAGCAATTCACGGAAATGACCGGCGAGCTGCCGGACACCGTGGTTGCCTGTGTCGGCGGCGGCTCCAACTCCATGGGTATGTTCTCCGGCTTTTTGAATGACCCGGTGGAAATCATCGGCGTAGAGCCCCTGGGCAAGGGACCCAAGCTGGGCGACCATGCCGCCAGCCTCACCTACGGTGAGGAGGGCATTATGCACGGCTTTAACTCCATTATGCTCAAGGACGAAAACGGCCAGCCCGCGCCGGTGTATTCCGTTGCCAGCGGCCTGGATTATCCCTCCTCCGGCCCAGAACACGCCTTCCTGCGGGACGCAGGCAGAGTCAAGTACGATGCCATCGGGGACGAGGAAACCATTGATGCCTTCTTTGCCCTTGCCAGAATGGAGGGCATTATCCCCGCCATTGAAAGCGCCCACGCCGTTGCCTACGCCATGAAGCTGGCAAAAGAGCGCAAGCAGGGCTCTGTGTTGATTTGCCTCTCCGGACGGGGCGATAAGGATATGGATTTCATTCTGGAAAACTACGGGATTCGCTAATTGCATAAGTTTAGGGGCTGTTGCAGCAATTGCAACAGCCCCTTTTTTGAGAAATGGGAGATTTGTTTATTGCCGGTCAGACCGCCGGTGGCTCAACAGCCACTGGAACAGCCCCTCCTCGCCGTAGACCTTTCCCGCAATGGTATGGCCCATGTCC
>JAZOQT010000009.1:0-23912 GCA_045656245.1 Faecousia sp. | reverse complement strand
ATTATGCTCAACAAAAATTTATAGAACCTGTACTCAAGGGAAAAATTCAATTTATTAACGGTGTAAAAAAGTCCGAAAAAGCTTTTGCAATGCTTCAATATATAAACGAGATCAACACACAAAAAAACGGCTGTTATATGCTTTGTACTAAGACGGTTCTTTTGCAATTCTTCGCATGTTTGATAGAAGAAAACCAGATAGTTTTAACCCAGGGCCCATCTTCAAATAACGAAAATCAGCAACTTTTAAAAAATATCCTTGCGTATATTAACGAAAATTTTCGCGAGAAAATTCCTCTAACAAAAATAGCCGAACACTTTCATATGTCGCACAAATACTTTTGCCGCTTTTTCAAGAAAAGTTTTAATAAAACCTTTGTCGAGTATTTAAATGATGTAAGAATTGAAAATGCAATATCTTTGCTTAATGAAAAGAATATTTCTGTTACAGTGGCTGCAATTTCTTGTGGCTTTGGCAATATGAGCTACTTTACACATACCTTCAAGAAAAAAACGGGTTGTACCCCATCGCAGTATAAAAAACGGGGCGGTCTTTAACCGCCCCGTTTTTTATAGAATGATTGTTATCCAATAAATTAGTCCGTAAACTACACTCGCTAATGTGCCATACACAATAACAGGTCCTGCGATGGGGAGCGAGCCGCCTGCCGCCGGTGGCGGGAGGAAGGAGGCGAGCGGGTGGCCGCGGCCGGTGAGGGACGAAGGCGTACCATCGCCGAGGACATTCGCCGGGCACCGCAACAGGAGAACATCTTCGCACCGACACCCAGGATGAAGCCCTCTGCTTGTGTCCAGTTAGGACGCATAAATTGGTGTTATATTAGGACCCATTAATTTTTGCAAATAACTTGCATTGTCGACTAAGCAGTGCTAAAATAACCTTGCGACACAGTTTAATATTTCTTATCGATAGGCATACTTTTTGTGTAAAAATGTATGCTTTGTCGTCATTGCCTATTGGTAGGAATGAACTGTGTCGCAGCAGGATGAAGCTGCATTTTTCGTGCGCAGCGACCGCTGCGCACTTTTTATTTTTAAAGAGAGGAGGTTAGAACTATGCCGCAATATGTAGTATTACAAGTAACATTAAAAGAAAAGCTCATTGGCACAACTTCCAAAAATCTTGGAGAATTGGAAAATGTCATCAACGCTCAGGCAGCAAAGGGCTATAGATTACATACTATAACCACTGCATCTGCACATAGTACAGGCTTCGGCGGTGGCGACAGAATTCAAGCAACTATGGTTTTCGAGAAAATCTAAGTCATGGTTCAAACACAATTATAGAATGCAAAAAACGGGCACCATAATGGTGTCCGTTTTTTACAGGCGGATATTATCCGACCGTTAAAACAATGTTGTTATCCAATATATCAATCCATACACCACACTTGCGCTCACGCCGTAGACGATGACAGGTCCCGCAATTGTGAACATCTTCGCGCCGACGCCTAATATGAACCCTTCTGCTTGTGTCAACTTAGGACGCAGTGTTTTTTGTCGAAACTGGTCAAATTCTTTCGAAATAAGCAAAACTAGATCAAGGTCAAACGCATCAGCAAGCTCAAGGACACTATAACAGCAATCTCTATCATCCGCGTGTTTCACGGCCCCCGCAGCCGCAGATCGGCGACGTATAGTTTAAGCCCCAGGGACTCCCCTGGGGCTTTCTCTTTTAATTATCGAATTTATGCTGCAGCAATAACGAAACTGTTCAAGATCCGCACCATCGCAGGATAAGTCACTCGGCAGCCCAGCTCTTCTGAAAGAGCTTTTTGCCAAATGTTTGCCCGGATAGATCCGCGAGGAAAAGGAAACGGGAGTAAATATGCTTCCGGAAAGTCTCGGCGACCACGCGGACACGCAAAATCGTCCCATGCGATGTTTTTACGGTTCTTGTAGGCGGTACGTAAGATTTCTAAATGCTTTTTTATATCCATAATGCATACTCCTTACTTATTGTTTCCGGTAAACTTTTTGTTTTCCTCAACAACACTTCTCATATATGTAATTAAGTCCTGAGTTACGTTTCTTCTAGGGTATCGCTGCAGAAGTGCAATTTTGTATTCTATGTAAAGCTCTGTTGGTACCTTTAAGTTAACGTGGGAAATCAATTTGTTTTGATCTGTCATGAATGTAAACCTCCTCATAATTTGAATGACCCATATAAATAAATGACCCATTTGCCATTATGGTAGCAAACTAACTCCTGTTTGTCAAGTCTGAAAACTAAAAAAATCTAGAAATATCCGTAAATTAGCAAAACAACGACTTATAGTTGAACTCTCCTCGGAAAATTCCAGGAGAGTTCTTTTTGCACATGCTTTTGAGTGGCCGATTAGCTCATTTAAATCAAAACATTCATCAATACTCGCAAATATGAGCTCGACATTCGCATAAACATTACTTCACCGCAAAACTACATATTATACACATCAACTATAAACTTTAATAGAACCCCAGTGGACGAGCACAGATCGCCCCTACGGTTAGAATAATGTTGTTATCCAATATATCAAACCGTATATGACTGATGCTGATACACCATACACTATAACAGGACCCGCAATTTGGAACATTTTTCCTCCAACCCCAAGTACCATTCCTTCGGTCTTAAATTCCACCGCCGGGGCGGCGACAGAATTAGCAAAGCCGGTAATGGGTACCAGCGTTCCCGCGCCGGCAAACCTGGCAATATCGTCGTACACGCTCAACCCTGTCAGCAGCGCAGAAAGCGCCACAAGACTCATGGATGCCGCTGCAGACGAGTCTTCCTTACTCATTCCCAATGCGGCATAGCCCTTCATCGCCAGCTCCCCCAGCAGGCAAATCAATCCGCCAACCAAAAAGGCAATCAGGCAGTCCTTCCACATAGGGGATTTGGGCGCCATGCCTGCAATAAGTTTTCCGTATTCCCGTTCCGTCATGTTCCATCCCTCCGGAACTAGGTTGCCCATTATTTGAAAGAATATGAAAACCGGCACATTTGTGCCGTTTTTTTATGCTTGCGGGAACAGCTTTGCCAGCGTCTCCCGAGCAGCATCCTGCTCTGCCCGTTTTTTGCTGCTGCCGCTGCCACGGCCTACCACGCTTCCGTTCAGGCTTAACTCCACCTGAAACTGCTTGTCGTGGTCCGGTCCGCTTTCTCCCACCAATTTGTAGGTCAGCGTCTGGTTTTTCTTTTGCTGTACCAGCTCCTGGAGGGCTGTTTTATAGTCCGCATTATTCAGCCTTTGCACCGGTACGTTTACCAGCACGAAGCGCTCTACAAAGCCTCTGGCCGCTTCCATACCGCCGTCCAGATAGCAGGCGGCAATTACCGATTCCACAGCATCTGCCAGAATGGAGGCGCGGCTGCGGCCGCCGCCCTGCTCCTCCCCTTTGCCCAGGAGCAAATGGCTGCCCAGCTGCAAACCGTCGGCAATCTGCGCCAGAGTGGTTTCGCACACCATATCCGCGCGCATGCGGGTGAGCTCCCCCTCCGGTTTTTCCGGGAAGGTGCGGTACAGGTATTCTGCCACCAGCATGCCCAGCACACTGTCCCCCAAAAATTCCAGCCTCTCGTTGCTCATGAGTGCGTTGTGATACCGCTCATTGGCGTAGGAGGAATGGGAAAGGGCGTTTTGCAGCAGTGCGATATTATGAAAGCGATAGCCGATGGCGGCTTCCAAGTCCTTAATCATTCCCGGTCTCCTTACTGTTTAGAAGAGCAAGTCCCTGCTCCAGCTCCAGGGAAATATCCTTCCCTGCCGCCTGCTGGGCCTGATACACGGCATTGCAGAATGCCAGGGCATCCGAAGCGCCGTGGGCCTTAATCACCGGCTTTTTGATGCCCAAAAATTCCGTACCGCCAATGGTGCGGTAGTCCAGCATGGACATCACCTCGTCCACACCCTTCTTGCACAGCAAATAACCGATTTTGGAGAAGATATTCCGCTTAAAAATCTTGTGCTTCATCAAGCTGCCCATGAACATGGCAGTTCCCTCAATGGATTTCAGCAGCACATTGCCGGCGAAGCCGTCGCAGACAATGACATCTACTGCGCCCAGAGGCACGTCCCGGGCCTCCACATTCCCTACAAATTGAATAAGCCCCTGCTGCGCCGCATTTTCAAGCAGCCCATAGGCCTCCTTTTGTAAGGAAGTACCCTTGCTTTCCTCTGTGCCGTTGTTCAAAAGGCCCACTCTGGGGTTCTCTATGCCAAGCTTCTTCTTGGCATACAGCGAGCCCATCAGGCCAAATTGCAGCAGAAACTCCGGGGTACATTCTGCATTGGCGCCACAGTCCAAAATCACGGTTTTTCCCCCGGTCTTATTGGGCATAGCAGGGCCCATAGCCGCCCGTCTGACGCCCTTGACGCGCTTGACAATCAGGGTTGCTCCCGTAAGCAGAGCGCCGGTGCTTCCGGCGGAAACAAAGGCATCGCCCTGTCCCTCTGCCAGCATCCGCAGTCCCACCACCATAGAAGAATCCTTCTTCTTCTGAATGGCCCGGGTGGGGTCATCGTGCATATCAATCACATCGTCGGCGTTGGCAATTTCCACGCCGGAGGGCAGGTCCGCAATACCGTGGCTGCGCATGACTCCCAGAATTTCCTCTCCCCGTCCCACCAGGGTGATTTGGGCTCCGAAACGGGTTGCCGCTTCCAGAGCGCCCAGCACGGGGGCTTCGGGTGCGTGGTCGCCGCCCATGGCATCCAAAATAATTTTCATAAGTACCCTTCTTTCTGTTTACAGGCCCCGGGCCAGCAGGGTGTCGATTTCCTCCAACGCCCGATTGGCAATGGCGAGGTTCTTTTCTGCCTTTTTCCGAATTCTCTGCTCCAAGGGAGCGATAATGCTGAAATTGATATTCATTGGCTGGAAATTCTCCACGGCGCTGTCGCTGATATACAGCCCCAGCGCGCCAATGGCGGTGGTTTTGGGAAACACCGGCACCTCCCTGCCCTGCACCTTGGCTGCCATGGCAACCGCAGCCAAAAATCCCGAGGCGGCGCTTTCCACATAGCCCTCCACGCCGGTCATCTGCCCGGCAAAGGCAACCAGAGGATTGCGCCGGTCTGCATAATAGCAGTCCAGCAGCTTGGGGCTTTGCAGGAAGGTGTTTTGATGCATCACCCCGTAGCGGACAAACTCCGCATTTTTTAAAGCGGGGATCATGGAAAACACCCGCTTCTGCTCCCCAAATTTCAGATGGGTCTGGAAGCCCACCAGATTGTAGATACTCTTTGCGGCGTTGTCCTGCCGCAGCTGCACCACCGCATAGGGCTCTTTTCCGGTTCTTGGGTCAGTCAGCCCCACAGGCTTCAGCGGGCCGTACCGGAGGGTATCCAGGCCCCGACGGGCCATGACCTCCACAGGCATACAGCCCTCGAATACATTCTTGTCCTCAAAACCGTGAACAGGGGCTTCCTCCGCCGAAATCAGCTCCCTGACAAAGGCCTCGTACTCCTCCTTGTTCATGGCGCAGTTGATATAATCCGGCGTTCCCCGGTCATAGCGGCTTTGCCACCATGCCAAATCCATATCAATGCTCTCTGCCGTAACCAAAGGCGCGGCGGCATCAAAAAAGTGGAGATAATCACTGCCGAAGTACGCGCCAATTGCCTGGTTCAGCGCATCGGAGGTCAGCGGTCCTGTGGCGATAATCACGGGGCCTTCCGGCACCTGGGTCATCTCCTGGGACATCACGGTAATATTGGGGTGGCTTTTCAGCTTCTCGGTGATTCTCGCAGAAAAGCCCTCTCTGTCCACCGCCAGACAGCCACCGGCCTCCACTCTGGTCTCCTCAGCGCACTGCATAATCAGACTGCCGCAACGGCGCAGCTCCTCTTTCAGGAGTCCCACGGCGTTTTCCAGCCGGTCTCCCCGAAGAGAATTGGAGCAAACCAGCTCGCCAAAGTTGGGGCTGTGGTGGGCGGGAGTCATCTTATGGGGCTTCATTTCATAAAGAGAAACCTGAATTCCCCGCTGTGCCAGCTGCCATGCCGCTTCAGCGCCGGCAAGGCCTGCGCCCACGACTTTCACTGTGGTCATTTCTTCTTTCCTGCTTTCTTGGCGGGCTTTTTGCCGGTTTTCTTGGCAGTTTTTTCGCCCTCGTCTTTTTTCTTGTAGTAGCCGCGCTGGTCCTCCGGCAGGAAGGCAACGCACTTTTCGTTAATGCAGAAGGCCTTTTGGCGGCCTCTTCCGGACTTCTTAAACAGGGTATTGCCGCATTCCGGGCAATCCAGCTCCGTGGGCACGTCCCAGCTCATGAACCCGCAGGCACTGCCCTTTTCGCAGGCATAGTAAGCATAGCCCCGCTTGGACTTGCGCTTGAGCAGGCCACCGCCGCAGTTGGGACACCGGCCGGGCATACGCTCCACAATGGGCTTGGTGCATTTGCACTCCGGCCAGTTGGGACAGGCTAGGAATTTCCCGAATCTGCCTACCTTTACCACCATGTTTCTGCCGCAAAGGTCGCAGATTTCTTCACTTTCTTCCTCGGGAACCTTCAACCGTGTGCCCTCCAGGGCTGTTTCCGCCGCCTGCATTTGACTGTGGAAGCCTTGATAAAAGTCTGCAAGCACCGTTTTCCAGTTCTGCTTGCCGGATTCCACATCGTCCAGACGGGATTCCATATTGGCGGTAAATTCCACATCGATGATGTCCACAAACCGCTCCATCATCAGCCCGTTTACCACCTCGCCCAAGGCTGTGGGGGCAAGGCGCTTATCGGTCTTTACCACATATTCTCTATCCTGAATGGTGGATACAATGGAGGCATAGGTGGAAGGTCTGCCTACCCCCTTCTCCTCCATAGCCTTCACCAGAGTCGCCTCTGTATACCGGGCAGGAGGCTGGGTAAAGTGCTGTTCCTTGGATATCCCGGCAATGTCTGCCAGCTCTCCCGTCTGCAAGTCCGGCAAGGGAGAATCCGCCACTTCCGCTTCGTCATCTCTGCCTTCTTCGTATACGGCAATAAAGCCGGCAAACTTCATGCTCTGGTGGGAGCTTCGGAACACGTGGCCTTCGCACTGGGTGTCGATGGACACGGTATCATACACTGCATTTGCCATCTGGGAAGCCAGGAAGCGGTCCCAAATCAGCTTGTAAAGCTTATACTGCTCCCTGGTCAGGCTCCCCTGCACCTTGTCCGGAGACAACTCCACATGGGTGGGACGAATGGCTTCATGGGCGTCCTGTGCGCCGGACTTGGTCTTAAACACATGGGGCTTTCCGTAATAATAGGCTTTGCCGTAACGGTTGACAATGAAGTCTGCCGCCGCTGCCATAGCCTCGTCGGAGAGCCGCAGAGAGTCGGTACGCATATAGGTAATCAAGCCCAGCGTGCCTTCCCCTGCCACGTCAACGCCTTCATACAGCTGCTGGGCAACCGTCATGGTACGCTTGGGTGTCATATTCAGCTTTCGGGAGGCCTCCTGCTGTAAGGTGGAGGTGGTAAACGGAGGCGCAGCAGAGCGCTTCTTTTCCGCCCGTTTGACATTGGTAACCGTAAAGGTCTTTCCGGTAATGTCGGCGATGACCTGGTCAACCTGCTGCTCATTTTCCAGCTCTTTCTTTTTGCTGTCGCCGAAATAGTGGGCCACAAACGCCCCGCTCTTTCCCTGGCGGTTCAGCTTGACATCCAGCGACCAGTATTCCCGGGGCACAAAGCTGCGAATCTCTTCCTCTCTGTCCACCACAAGGCGGGTGGCAACGCTTTGCACTCTGCCAGCGGACAGACCGCGGCGCACCTTCTTCCACAGCAGGGGAGAAAGCTGATAGCCCACGATTCTGTCCAAAATCCGCCGGGCCTGCTGGGCATCTACCAAATCATAGTCAATATCCCGGGGGTTGGCAATGGACTGGATAATTACCTTTTGGGTAATTTCGTGAAAAGTAACCCGTTTGGTTTTACTGTCCGGCAGATTCAGAAGTTCCTTCAAATGCCAGGAAATGGCCTCCCCTTCTCGGTCAGGGTCAGTGGCCAAAAATACGGCATCCGCTGCTTCCGCCGCTTTCTTCAATTCCTTGATAAGCTCTTCCTTGCCGCTGACGGGCAAATACTTGGGGGTAAAGTCGTGTTCCAAATCTACGCCCATGGTGCTTTTGGGCAGGTCCCGCAAATGGCCCATGCTGGCCTTTACGATATAATCCTGCCCCAAATATTTCCCAATGGTCTTAGCCTTGGAAGGCGACTCTACAATCACAAGGTTGGACGGTTTTGCCATGTGTATGCTCCATTCCTAAAATTACTTTAACTGCACCCGATTTCCGGGCTTTTGCTCTACAATGCCGCTGATTTGCAGCATTGTCAAATTGGCCAGAATCTCCGAAGCCGTCATGCCGGTCTTTGCAACCAAATCATCTACCAGGCAGGCGCCTGCTTCCAGAGCCTTGATTATCTGCTGTTGCTCCCCGGAGAGAGATTCCTGTATGCCATGATACGGCGACTTTGCTTCCTTGTCAATGGGCTTTTTTTCTGTTTTCCGGGAAGAAACAGGGCTCTTTTGGGGATAAATTGCCTGTTCCGCCACCATGGCAGGGGTTTCCTGAGAAGAAATGTTGGTGCCGATTCGGGTAGAGCCGGTATAGCAGCGCACCTTGCCGGGGTACAAATGGGCGTACTGCTCCATCACGTCCCAGCCACAGCTTGCCACCATAGCACCCTCCTTCAAAAGGGCGTTGCTTCCCACGAAGGTATCCACATCAATGTTTCCGGGAACCACAAATACATCTCTTCCTTGGTCCAGCGCCAGTCTGGCAGTAATCAACGCGCCACTGATGCGGGGCGCCTCCACCACCAATGTACCGCAGCCCAAACCGCTTAAAATGCGGTTGCGCTTAGGGAAATTCCACTTATGCGGCGGCGTTCCCGGAGGAAACTCCGTCAACAGGCATCCATGGTGCTGAATATCGGTATACAACCCCCGGTGGTGCGCAGGATATACCACATCGGCGCCACAGCCCAGAACGCCCACAACTGTACCGCCCGCCATCAACGCGCCGGTAGCGCCTGCGCCATCGATACCGCCGGCAACACCGGAAATCACAACCGCGCCGCATTTGGCCAACTGGTAGCCCATGCGCTTGGCAGTGGAAAGTCCGTAAGCAGACGCTCTGCGTGTGCCCACCAGCGATACGGTGGGCAGGTTGTCAATATCCGGAAGCTGTCCTTTGTAATACAGCACCATGGGCGGGTCTGCTATGTTTTTCAGCTTCACGGGATACCCGGCATCCCGGTACGTACAGATATGAATGTCCTTTTCCATGCAGTCGGCCAAAATGGCCTCCGCGCCAAGCAAATCCTTATCCAAAAGGGATTCCATCGCCTGTTCCTTTAAGGAAAGGGCCTTTAGGTCGGCAGATGTGGCGTAAAACAGAGCCTCCGGGTCTTGAAAATGCCGCAACAAGGCGGTTTTCTCCCTATCCGACAAATTTTGCCGTGTAGAAAACCAAATCCAGTGTACCAGCATTTTCTATCTTCCTCTCTCTATCTGTTCTTCATTTGCCACATCACAATGGTGGCAGCCACGGCGGCATTTAGGGATTCGCAGCGGGGATTCATAGGGATAATCAACTTGGAAGCCGCAAAATCCATAATCTCCCGGCGTACCCCCTGCCCTTCACTGCCAATCACCACAGCCATATCGGAAACAGGGGCGGTGCGAATGTCCACCGCGCTTTCTGTGAGGGCCGTAACACCCAGGTCTATCCCAGCCTCCTCGCAGGCAGCCTTTGCCTGCTGCCAGGTACACTGCATGGGTACTGTGCGAAATACCGCGCCCATGGATGCGCGCACCACCTTGTGGCTATAGGGGTCTGCGCAGCCTTCCAGCAATGCCACCGGAATATCCAGAGCATCGGCAGTACGTAAAATCGTCCCCAGATTGCCCGGGTCCTGAATGCCGTCTAAAAAAAGCATGCCCATCTTCGGCTGAAAGGCGCTGTTTTCCGGAAGGCGGCACAAAAACAGCGCGCCCTGGGGCGTTTCCACGGGAGATACCGATGCCATCACATCCTGGGGCACCCGTACCACCTTTACCCCCCGAGGAATTTCCGCTTCCACCCCGTCGGATAAAATCACCGTATCCAGTCCGCCCCAATACTGCACCGCTTCTTTCAAAAGCTTCGTACCGTCTGCCACAAACAAGCCTGCCTCCTGCCGCTCCTTGCGGGAGCTTAACAACCTGCGTACCTGTTGCAGCAGAGGATTCTTTCGGGAGGTAATACGCATCTCGGTCATAGCTTTTGCACCGCTTCCAACGCCTTATTATCTCCCAAAAGCATTACAACATCCCCTTGGGCAAAGGCAAAATCCGCACCGGGAGAGATGTTCACTTCCCCATCTCTGCGAATTGCCAGAATGTTGACGCCCAGCTTTGCCCGAAGACTCAGCTCCTTCAGCGTCTGTCCCTGCCAGCGCTCCGGCGCAGGTACTTCCGCTATGCCGAATTCCTGGGAAAGCTCAATATAGTCCAGCAGATTTGGGGAGGACAGGCTCTTGGCCAGCCGCAGGGCGTTTTCCTTTTCCGGAATGACCACACGGTCTGCCCCCAGCTTTACCAGCACCCGACGGTGGACTTCGTCGTGGGCCTTACACACCACACAGGGCACGCCCAGCTCCTTCATATTCATGGTAACCAGCACCGAGGCTGCCAAATCATCGCCAATGGCGATAACGGCGCAGTCAAAATCCCGGACGCCCAGGGATTTCAGGACCTCCTTGTCCTGCCCGTCGCCGACGACGGCATGGGTTACATCATTGGCAACCTCCTGCACCAGCTCGCTGCGAACGTCCATTGCCAGCACCTCGCAGCCAAGGGTGTGGAGCTGCCGGGCAACCTCTGCGCCAAACCGGCCCAAACCAACCACTACATAGGATTTCATACTGTTCCTCCTAGCCAATTAACAGATTCGTGTCAGCGTACCGATACCGCTCCTGCGACTGATTGCCCATCAGGAAGGAGAAGCTGATTGTCAGCACACCCACTCTGCCAAAATACATAAACACAATCATCAACAAACGCCCCGGCAAGCTCAGATGGCCGGTTGCACCGGCGGTTAACCCCGCAGTGCTCAAGGCGGAAATCGCTTCGTACAGCGCATCGGTAAAGCTGACGCCGGAGGTGGCGCTGACGAAAATGCCTCCAAACAGGCCCAGTCCCAGCATCACCGCAACAATGGTCATGGCATCCAGCACCTGATTCTCCGGAATGGTGCGACCGAATACGCACACCGTGCGCTTGCCCCGCAATCTTGTCCATAAGAACAGCAGCAGTACCACCAGCGTTACGGTTTTTACGCCGCCTGCTGTGGAACCGGAGGAACCTCCTACCAGCATCAGCAAACAGGTGAGCGCCTTTCCCGCCTCCGTCATGCCTGCCTGGTTAAAGGAGGCAAACCCGGCGGTACGCACCGTAACCGCCTGGAAGCAGGCGTTGAGCAGCTTCTGGGGAACGGACATACTGCCCAGAGTTTCCGGGTTGTTCCACTCCAGCAGTGCATACAGCGCTGCGCCGCTGACAAGGAGCACAGCAGTGGTTATCAACACCAGCTTGGTATATACCCCCAGGCGCTTCCATCTGCGCAGGCGAAGAATTTCCTCCCACACAAGAAAGCCCAGACCGCCAACCACAATCAGCACCATCAAGGTAAGGCATACTACAAAATCCCCGGAAAAGGGCGCCAGGCTTGCCCCTGGGGCAATGCTGCCAAAAATATCGAACCCGGCATTGCAAAATGCGGACACGGCGTGAAACACGCCCCATGTCAAGGCCCGATTCCAGCCGTATTCCGGCAGGAAGCGAAGAAACAGCACCAGCGCGCCCACCAACTGAATACCCAAGCTGCCGCACAGTACATATTTCTGCAGCCGCTGGGCAGCGTCCATATCGTTTACGCTTAGGGCTTGGGCCATGACCATGCGTTGCTTCAGCCCCACCTTGCGCCGCAGGAGAAAAACTACCAAAGAGGCCGCAGTCATAAAGCCCAGGCCGCCTACTTCAATCAGGCACAAAATCACCGTCTGCCCGAAGGGTGTCCACTGCGTCCAGGTATCAAACAAAACCAGTCCCGTTACACAAGTGGCAGAGGTTGCCGTAAACAGCGCCGGCACAAAGCCGCAGCTTACGCTGCTTCTGGAAGCAATGGGTAAAGTTAAAAGCAACGCTCCAAGCAATATGATACCTGCAAATGCAAGGGCGACGATTTGCGCCGGAGCAAGACCTTGGCGGCGAACAGACAGGCCGGGGTTTTTTCCCTGTTTTTTCATAACCCCACGCTCCTTTCCGTCTGCAGTTTTCAGCGCAGACAACACTTCTCATATTACTGCTATTATACCAATTCTCCCCTAAATTTCAAGTGGACAATTTCATATGGCTTTTTGCACGGAAAAAGGCGGCAAATTTTAGTGGATTTCACTGTATTTCTTTCCTTGTCAGTATGGTATACTGAAATAAAAAAGGGAAAGGATGATTTTTAATGGCAAATCAGGAAAGCTGGTCCGCAAAAATCAGCCGCAAGCTGATTAAAAAGCAACGGATTATCCGGGTGGCCGCCGGTCGGGAAAAGGCAGACCTGGTGCTGAAAAACGCCACTTATGTAGACGTATTCTCCGGAGAACTGGCAACCGACGATATTGCCGTTGCCGAGGGCCTGGTTGTAGGTCTTGGGCAATACAGTGGCGCGCAGGAAGTGGATATGTCGGGTAAAATTGTCTGCCCCGGCTTTATCGATGCCCATATTCATCTGGAATCCAGCTTGGTTACTCCCGGAGCGTTTGCCAGGGCGGTTCTGCCCCACGGCACCACCACTGTAATCGCAGACCCCCACGAGATTGCCAATGTCATGGGCATTGACGGCATTGACTATATGCTCAGCGCCACGGAGGGTCTGCCCCTGGATGTACGGTTTATGATTCCCTCCTGCGTGCCGGCCTCCCCTGTGGATGAAAGCGGCGCCAATCTGGACTATCGGGACATCGACAGCTTCTTTACCCACCCCCGGGTATTGGGACTGGCGGAAATGATGAATTCCCCCGGCATCATCGGCGCCGATGCCGCCGCTGTTTCCAAAATTGTAGCCTCCCAGGCCCATCATAAAAAAATTGACGGCCACGCCCCCGGGCTGACCGGAAACGACCTCAATGCCTACATTGCCGCCGGCGTATACTCCGACCATGAGTGCGCCGATTTGCAGGACGCCCTGGCCAAGCTGAAGCGGGGTCAGTTTATCATGATTCGGGAAGGTACCGCCGCCCACAATCTGGAAGCGCTGATGCCCCTGATTCGTTCAGGAAAGCTTTACAGCCGTTGCATGTTCTGCACCGATGACAAGCACCCCAACGACCTGCTGGAAAAAGGGCACATGGACTACATCTGCCGGGAGGCGGTTCGTATGGGCGCCGACCCCATTCGAACGGTGCAGGTTGCCTGTATGCACGCCGCCCGATACTTCCTGCTGAACAATCGGGGCGCAATCGCCCCGGGATACTTGGCCGATTTTGCCATTTTGGATAACCTGAAGGATTTCAATGTTCTGACAGTTTATCACAAGGGCGAGCTGGTTTACGACGGCAAAGACGTAATCGATTTCCCCAACCCGGAGATTCCGCCCCATCTGGACGCCCTTGCCCACGACACCTTCCACCTGTCCAATTTGACCGCCGGGGATTTTGCAGAATCCCGGGGCAGAGGACTCATCGGCATGGTTGCCGGTCAAATCATTACCAAGGATTTGGGCCTTGCCCACGGTGTGGACACCCAGAAAGACATTTTAAAAATGGCAGTTATCGAGCGGCACAAGCACACGGGCCATATCGGCATTGGGTATCTCCACGGCTACGGTCTGAAGGAAGGCGCAATTGCCACCTCCGTGGCGCACGACAGCCACAACATCATCTGTGTCGGCGCAAATGACGAGGACATGGCGCTGGCTGCCAACCGGATAAAGGAAAGCCACGGCGGCATCGTGGTGGTAAAGGACGGAAATGTGCTGGCCCAGCTGGAGCTGGAAATCGCCGGGATTATGACCAACCGTCCCCTGCCCCTTGTAAATGACCTGCTGGAAAACGCCAAGGCAGCCGCCTACGAACTGGGCGTCAGCCGGGACATTGACCCGTTTATGACCCTTTCCTTTATGAGTCTGCCGGTGATTCCACAGCTGCGGTTAACCACCCGCGGGGTAATTGATGTGGCTACACAGCAGTATGTATAACAGGAAAGTTTTAATAAGATTAACGGAATCTATGCTTGCAATCTACCCCCCGCAGGTATATACTGTATGTAACATATAAAACAGGAGGACAAGTCAATGGAACTGCAAAATCCCTTTCCCGGCCGATTCTGTGTCGGTTTCGGCAAGGTAGATGTTACCCCCTTTGAAAACGTCCACTTGGGCAGCTATAACAACGGCATGCAACGGCTGTCCAACAAGATTGAGGACGAATTTGACGCCCTGACCCTGGCAATTACCGACGAAGAAGGAGATACTGTGATCCTCATCGTTACGGACTTGAGCTGGGGCCACCACACTTGGTCTGCCCGTGTTCGGGAGCGTCTGTGGGACAAGTACGGCATTCCCGGAGACCACATTTCCTTGGGCGGTACCCACAACCACAACGGCCCGGACTGGTACAGCGAGGCCGCAGAAACCGAGGTTAACACCCGTTACCTAAACTTCTGGCTGGAGGGTGTTATCAAGTCCGTAGATATGGCTCTGGCTGACCGCAAGCCTGCAAAATTCATGGTCGGCCGTACCGCCACCAAGGGGGTCGGCTTCAACCGCCGCTATTTCCGTTCTGACGGCGTTCTGGCAGGCGGCGGCTACCAAAAGTACTACATCAACAGTCCCTGTCCTCTGGTTTCTCACGAAGCCCCGGCAGACGAGGAAGTTCAGCTGGTAAAAATTGTCCGCCAGGGCAGTAAGGACATTCTGGTGGGACAGTGGCAGAATCACGGCTGTCATGTAGGCATGACCTATCTGTGCTGTACCGACTGGATTGGCCCCATGCGGGAAAAGGTGGAAGCCAACATTGATGCCCACTATATTTACTTCCAGGGCGCCGCCGGCAACATGGCCACCAAGAGCCGCCTATACGAAGAATACCCCCGGGACAAGACCCGTCAGGAAATCGGTGAGAATGTGGCCGACGTAGTGATTGACGCCTGGAACAATCCCGGCACCTTTAAAGAAGTCAAAACCGGCAAAATTCGGGTAAATCAGGACATCTACACCGGTCTGGGCGCAGGGCCTATGGGCGGAGAGCCCACCGAGGACAACATTTGGGAAGGCGAAATGAACACCATGAGCTTCGGCGATGTATCCCTGGTGTCCTTCCCCACGGAAATGTTTGCCTCCCTGGGCCAGATGATCAAAGCCCGTACTCCCTTTGAAATGACCATCTTGATGGGCTATGCCAACGGCATCCACGGCTACGTAGGGGATTCCTGGGCCTTGAGCCACGGCGGCTATGAGGGTTACAGCCGCGCAGCCCCAGGCACCGGTGAGCAGATGGTGGATTTGTATATCCAGCGGCTGACGGAGCAGTATTACGCCAACGAAACAGAGGCATTCCTTTCCCCCGAGGCAGAAATGGCCCGGAAGTTTGACGGTCTTGCTGCCGGCTTCGGCAAGGCAGACGTTACCCCCCGGGGTCCTGTGTATTTGGGTGGCTTCCGCTTTGGAGAAAACCGCCTGTCCCTGGACGTGCAGCGGGAATTTGAGGCGCTGACTCTGGCAGTTACCGATAAGGAAGGAAAAACGCTTCTGTTCATCGTCTCTGATCTGGCGTGGGGCACCATCGAGCTTGCCAACCGGGTACGGGACGCCGTAGCAGAAACCTACGGGATCCCCAAAAACCACGTCATGGTAGCCGGCCTGAAAAACCACAACGCCCCTGCGACCCATGGGGATATGCAAATGCCCGAGCTGAACGAAAGCTACTTCGACCACTGGCTGGGCGGCGTTATGGTGTCTGTGCAACAGGCTCTGGCTGACCGCAAGTGCGCAAAGATGGAAGTGGGCAGAACCAAGACCGACAAGTTAAGCTTTGTCCGTCGGTACTACCGCCCTGATGGCATCGAGTTGGCCGGCGACCCCAATATTGCCGCCACTCCCTTTGCCAAATACTATAAATTTAGCAGTGGCCTCATCATCTCCCACGAAACCGAGATTGACGAAGAAATTCAGATGGTGAAATTCACCAGAGACGGCGGCAAGGACATTCTCATCGGCCAGTGGCAGTGCTGCGGCGACCATGTAGGTCCCACCCGCCATTGCTGCTCCGACTGGCTGTTTGCCATGCGGCAAAAGGTGGAGCAGGAGCTGGATTGCCACTATCTGTACCTCCAGGGCGCGGCAGGCAACATTGCCACCCGCAGCCGTTTTGGAACGGAATACCCTGTGGAAAGAAGTCGGGAGCAGCTGGGACAGCAGGTTGCCGATGCAGTCATCTCCGCCTGCAAGGACAGCGCTACCTTCTCCCCCGCCGCAGCCGGCAGTGTCAAGGCAGACCGGGACACCATCACAGTCCTGGGTCCCAAGCCCATTGATGGCGCAGAAGCTGACCGGGAAGAATGGACCGGCGAGATGAACACCCTGAGTTTTGGCGATGTGTCCGTGGTTACCTTCCCGGTGGATATGTTCGATACCACCGGCAAGGAAATCAAAGCGGCAACCCCCTTCGCTATGACATTGCTTATGGGCTACGCCAATGCCGTAGAGGGCTATGCGCCTGACCGCAAAGCTTATTTAAACGGTGGCCACGAAGCCTACAGCCGCGGGGTGGAAGGTACTGCAGAGGAAATGGTTGCAACCTACTTAAAGCGCCTGCATCAGCAGAAGGAAAACTAATTGATAACCAAAAGCGACAGCTTACCAATGGTAGCTGTCGCTTTTTTATGGGTATCGTCTGTGTCAGCCCTCGTGCTGCTCGTTAAGCCGCTGAAGGTAAGTATCGATCATGCGCTCCGCCGTGCCGGGAACAGCCCGGCTGTGGGCCTCGTAGCCCCCGTGGAGCAGCGCCTCCGTATCCGGCACATAGCCGTGAATGCCATTGGCATAGCCCATTAAAACCGTCATTTCAAAGGGCGTACCGGCCTTAATTTTTTTACCGATGGTGTCAAACACTTCCACCGGGAAGGTAACCACGGACACATCGCCGAAGCTGATGGTATTGAGCTCTCCCGTCCACTCGGAAGGCTCATCGCTGGGGCCGGGGCCCAAGGAAGTAAAGTCCTCCTGACAGACCTTGACCTTTCCGGTTTTCACATCGTGGAAGGTGTCGGGATTGTTCCATGCGGCAATCACCGTATCCGCCACAGCTTCCCCTACCTGAATACGGGAAAGCTCCCGATAATCCCAAGGCAGGCGGCTCACCGTGGCCAAATTACCTGCCGCGCCCTGGAAATAGATATAGTGAGCGTCGATGTTTTCTTCCACCTTTTTTCGCATAGGCGCAAGCCAGTCTGTGGAGCAGTTGCGGCTCCAGCCCACATGACAGCCATGGTTTTGCCATTGCCCCAAAAGAATGTCCTTGCCGCCCTGGCGAATAAATCTCACCATCTGGATTTCCTCGTCCGCCACGGTCTCGTAGTCCTTCAAGGGACTTGTGCTGTAAACATAGTACTTTTGATAACCGCCGCCGGCAAGATTCCCGTCCTCCCGGATATACCGGCGGACAAATCCCAGCTTCTGGGTTTGGGTTCTGCCGATTTGCATTGCGGCAGGCTTGCGGTCTGCCAGCGCCATCTCCACGGAGGCAATCACGCCCTCCTGCCAGCGCTGAAAATAGGCGGTATTGGCAGGGGTATGCAGAGCCTCGCTGTACCAATCCGGTCCATTGTGGTTGTGTGTGCCTGCCAGCATGACACGGTCGCCGGGAATGCCAAACTTTTCTTTTACGATTCCCCGGATTTTCTTTGACCAGTCAATATGCCCCCAGCTCAAATCCGTAACGATAAAGATGATGGTTTGGCCTGCTTCGTCAGTTAGCGCCAGAGTCAGGGCGTCAAATCTGTCGCTGATGGTTTCGGAAAACCGCCGCATACCGTCGTTAAAGCTGCCCAGGTGCAAATTTTCAAGAGGGGTAACGTCCACCTTGCCGAAGCCGGCCTGAAAACAATTTGCCATACGATTTCCTCCTCACTCTTCGCCGTAGAGCTGTGTCAACTGCTTTTTATACAGCGTAAGCAGTTTATCCTCTGTGTTGTAAACACCCCGGCTGTGGGCCTCGTAGCCCCCGTGAAGCTGGGCCTGGGCATCGGGCACATAGCCGTGAATCCCGTTACAGAAGCCCATCAGCACCGTCATTGCAAAGGGGCTTGCCGCCTTGATTTTCTCTCCAATGGCAGAGAAAATGTCCACAGGCAGCGTAACTACCGACACTTCGCCAAAGGACAGGCTGTTGACCTCTCCTGTCCATTCACCGCCGACGCCGTCCAGCTCCGGTCCGGGAAGCATGGATACAAACTGGGTCTGTGTCGTGCGGATTTTTCCGGTTTTTGTCTGCTGCCAAAGGGTTTTGTCCTTTGTGGCTGCAATCACCGCATCTGCCAGCGCTTCTCCCACTTCAATCCGGGTACGGTCTATGTAATCCGCCTGCAGGCGGCTGACGGAATCAATGTTGCCTGCCGCGCCCTGGAAGTAGATACAATGACAATCCAGCTCCTTTTCCACCTTGCGGCGCATGGGGCCGACCCAGTCGCTGTTGCAAATCTGTTTCAGCATGGTATGGTTGGGACGGCACTGCCACTGGCTCAAAAGAATATCTTTATCCCCTTCCCGGACAAACCGCACCAGCTGCACCTGCTCGTCCACAGGGGCTTCGTAACCTGCCAAAGGGCTGTTACTGGAAGCATAGTAGCGCTGGTACATTGCACCGGTAAGATTTCCGTCCTTACGCCAATACCGGCGATTAAAATTCAGCTTCTCGGTTTTGGTTCTGGCAATTTCCACCTTGGCGGGTTTTCTGTCCTGCAAGGCAGCTGCTACGGATTCCAGGACACCGTCAGACCATTTTTTAAGGTATTGCACATTGATAGGCTCTGCAGCATCGGGGCCTGCATACTGGGGGCCGCTGCAATTTCCCGTACCTGCCAGCATAACATGGTCGCCGGGAATACCGAATCGGTCAAGAATCTCTTTCCGCAGGGAATTGGCCATGTCAATATGCCCCCATCCCAAATCAGTAACCGTCAGCAG
The DNA here is from genome assembly GCA_045656245.1 of Faecousia sp. Lineage (GTDB taxonomy): Bacteria > Bacillota > Clostridia > Oscillospirales > Oscillospiraceae > Faecousia. The sequence goes on along the minus strand of JAZOQT010000009.1, from coordinate 4,707 downwards.
CAGGGTTTCTCCGTTGCCATCCGTCAGGGCCAGGGTCATAGCCTCCAGGCTATCCGCCACCAACTCTGCCACCCGATGGGGCTGTCCGTTGACGTGGGTCATAAAAACATTTACCGGCGGTGTTACATCTGCCTTACCAAAGCCGGCGGAAAATACTGTTTTCTCCATGCATATCCCTCATTTCATAAAAGTTTACGAAGGTAAGAATTGTCTTTTCTACTGACCAATTTATCACACTCTCTTCTAGAAATCTACCCCCTCGCCGGCATTTTTAGTATAAAAACACCCTATGACCGAAAAATCATAGGGTGTTTAACTTTTTGTTAATCCAACGGTTTCATCGTGGGGAGTACTTTTGTATTTTTACGAATTGCCACTTATCGTTACAAAACCCCACGGATAAAGGGTTTTCAATATTCTGTTTTCACAAATCGCCACTTATCGCAACTTATTGCCACGGTCAAATGTCGTAAAAATTGTCGTAAATGTCGTAAAGGTTTTTAATTCCTCCTTCTTAAATTAAAAGTATTGTAATTAAAATCTATGTTATTAATTTTTTTATTTCAAGTAATCATCTCTACTCTTTAAACAATCAAGAGGATTCTTTACTCTTTTCTTAATCTTAATAACTCTCAATTACTCTATGTTTAAGATAAAGACTCATAATGCTTATATAATCATCATGATTAATAAAGAGTCTTATATAAAAGAAAAAGAGTCATAAAGATTCTATTAGAATCGTTATGACTCATGAAGATTGTAGGAAACATTGAAATTTTGAATGATTTATGGTATAATGCAATCAATTCGATAAACTTGAATTTGTCGAACTGATAATAGTACAGAAATCGCGAATAACAAAACTAACAAATTGCATCAAAAGGTGGCAAATAACGATGCCACCTTTTTCTGTTTCGAAAATTTGACAAGAAAACTTTGCAAAAACCATTGACAAGTAAACTTGGTATGGTTATAATAAAGACAATAAAACTTGGCAAATATTTAAGGAGGTTTCATTATGAATAAAGATGAGATTTTAGCAAAGAGCCGCAACGAAAACAAAAACGGAGACGAACGTGATTTGAAGAATAGAGAAAAATCCTATTCTATCAGTGCTGGGGTAGCAACTCTTGTGTGCATTATTATGGCTACGATAGAGGAGATGTTATTTCAGAGAAGTGCTACGGGTATTTGGGTAATATATGCTGCCATCGAATTTACCACCGCTTTGTCTGGTGCAATTCTTTCTAAAAAGAAATGGCTTGTGGGATTATCTATATTTATGGGTATTGTGTTAGTGGCAATGATATATTTCTATATTCGTGAAAATATAGGATGTTGATATAGGAAGATTATCTGTGAGGTGATTTGTTATGAATAAAGATGAGATTTTAGCAAAAAGCAGAAAAGAAAATCGAGATGGAGACGAGCGAGAAATACAGATTTTAGCCAATTCTTCAAAAATTGGGATGGCCGTCGGAGGCATATTAGCGGCAATTATTGTTGTTTTTTCAAGAATTGTTGACGAGCCTTTACTGGGGTTATCAGCCTGGGCAGTATATTTTTCAATGTTTGGGAGCAGACGCCTTTATCAGTTTATTCAAACCAAGGAAAAGGTTAGGTTGTTGCAAGCAATCATTGGTATTGCATTTGCTCTTGCTTGCTTTGTCGGAATGATTATTTTGGGGTTACAACAATGAAAGAGGATGCATTAGTACTAAAAAATAATTTGAAGGAATACCGAATGAAAGCAGGATTTTCACAAGCGCAGCTTGCAGAAATGGTGGGTGTGTCTCGTAATACAATAAGTTCGATTGAAACTGGACAATTTAACCCTACCGCAAAACTGGCATTAGTTTTGTGTATTGCGCTAGATAAAAAATTTGAAGATTTATTTTTCTTTTAATCAAATTCCAATTTGACGAGGTATTATATGATTTTATTTGTTAACAAAATTTTAGGAAGTGTAATACAAATTATTTTGTTTTCGATTATACCATTTATTTGGTGGGTGGTAACTGCAAGAAAAAAACAAAGATTCACAGAGTGGATAGGGTTGAAAAAATTAGATGGTGGCAAGAAAACATTCACGGCGACTATTCTTGTGGCTGTTGCGTTTCTCTTTTCGGGAGTACTAACACTATATGCGATACGAGGTGTCGAAACCGCTACTTCAGAATTTGCAGGGCTTGGAGTTGTGGCCATTCCAGCAATTATTGTCTATGCAACCTTTAATACAGCTTTTCCAGAAGAACTTTTGTTTAGAGGTTTTTTGTTGAAGAGATTGGCAAATAAGTTCGGATTTAATATAGCAAATCTAATCCAAGCGTTATTATTTGGTTTGTTGCATGGAGCGATGTTTCTCTCAGTTGTAGGAGTTATTAAAACTATTCTAATCATTTTGTTCACAAGTGCTATTGCATGGTTCATGGGATATATCAACGAAAAGAATTCCAATGGCTCGATAATTCCAAGTTGGATTATACATACCATTTCCAATTTGTTTTCTGGAATTTGTGCTGCATTTGCAATCATATAAAACGATACTGACTCAAATCTTGAATGTATCAGAGTGACAAATTCCAATTTGTCGGTCAATTAAATAAGGATACGAAAAAACACCCTATGACTTTATACGGTCATAGGGTGTCTTCATTTTTTCATTTGTCGTAAATGTGTCGTAATTCGGTTTTGATAGAGTTTCAAAAACCTTGTAATACCGCTATTTTACGGCACTTTTTTAATCAAGGGGCTTCATCGTGGGGACTACAACAAGATAGTCGACACAACTCTTCATAACTCTTCAAAAACCCTTTCGTATAGCGGATTCTCGAAGCTTCGTTTTACGCAAATCTTCATAAGAGTTCATACGACCTGTTTCAATTGGCGTAAGATTTGGCGTAAATTGGCGTAACCCGATATTATCCAAAGAAGTCCCCAAGATTATCGAACTCCTTCTTTTTCAGTTCCTTTGTCACATCAACATAGATATCCATCGTAGTCGAAATATCCTTGTGACCTAATACGTCCTGAATAACCTTAATGTTAAGTCCTGCTTCACATAGACGGGTAGCAAAGGTATGCCTGAGTGAATGGCAACTGAAGTGCGGGAGCAACAACGGGAATTCATCACCGTCAGCGTTATTCAGTATTTCATCATTACAATCTCTGGTAATGCGGCGAATGGCTTTATTCAGAGTTCCTTGGTGCTGCGCTTTCCCGTAACGGTTGATAAAGATGAAATCCGTATACCCATCAATCGTGACCGAGCAGCTGATCCCCGCATCCACCTGATACTGTTTCTCAAGCAAGAACGCTTCCTTAACCCAATCCATCATCGGTATAGTTCGCTCACCGGCCGCCGTCTTTGGTGTATTGATTGCGAAACTGCAATTCCTGGCACCGCCCTTGTTATAGTAGATAAGGGTGTGGTTGACATGAATAAGTCCTTCATCCAAATCAATATCGCACCAACGAAGACCGATCAACTCACCAACACGCATTCCTGTTCCGAGCATAACCGCAAATACCGGATACCAATGATTATACATTCGGTTCCTTTTGAGAAAATCCATCAATAGATTTTGCTCTGCAATCGTTAAGGCGTTTCGCTTTTCCTGCTGGAAATTATGCGATTGTTTTAACTCCTTGAGCATATTGTCTGTTGGATTGGCTCTCATATATCCGTCCTCGATAGCCACATTAAACACCTGATGCAGAATGTTTTGTACGGTATCGATCGTGGATATGCTCATCACTCTCTCGTCAACCAAGCGGTTATAGAAACGACGGACATCGGATTTTTTTACATCGGTCAAACGTTGCCTCCCGAAGGTATGACGGACAAACATATTGTACATGTACACATAGTTTTGAAAGGTATTATCCTTAATACCGCGCTTGAGCGTACACCACAAATCAAACATATCGTTGACGGTTATACGCTTGACCTCCACCTTAATTCCATCCCGCTTATCACTGATGATGGCCTCTTCCTTTTCGCGAAGCTCATCCAACGTTGCGGCATAGATGGTGTGCCGTTTCCCATCGGGTGTTGTCCACCGATAATCATACGAACCGTTTTTTCGTTGAGATTCTCCCTTGCGAAGCTTCAGTCGATTTTTATCGAGTCTTTTGCCTTTATTCTGTTTTTCTGCCATATTAGCATCTCCTTTCCTCGTGTGAGAAAAGGTTTTGCAATTCGGTTATTTAATTATATAGCAGATACGCCGATTTTTCAAGTACCTTCCCCACACAAAAGCGTGACTTTGGATTTTATATTGAGTATGCTCTCTCAATATATTCGTCAAGCTTTCTACGTTTCAGCAATCTCTTCGTGCCGATCCAAAGCACAAACTCACAATCCTCCTTGTCTGAGAGCTCTCTTAATTTATGTATTCCTATACCGGAATAAGCTGCGGCCTCTTCCAAGGTAAGATTAGACTTTTCCCAAACGGGAACTTCTTTTTTAATCATCTTTAAACTCCTTTCTGACGGAACTAAAAAAGACCTCGGATGAGGCCCTCCAAGGTCAATAAAAAACAAGCGAGTCTGGCTGGACCCACTTGTTCACGCTAATATTATAACAGATTCACGTTCACTTGTCATCGGCAAAAACTCGTCTTTTTATAGGCAAAAAATAGGCACAAAATAGGCAATCACAATTTTGACGTTTTTGTTTCATTATGAGTGTTTATATTAAATCTC
>JAZOQT010000008.1:0-29141 GCA_045656245.1 Faecousia sp. | reverse complement strand
TAAAAAGTGCGCAGCCGAAGCTGCGCACGAAAAATGCAGCTTCATCCTGCTGCGACACAGTTCACTCCTACAAACAGGCAATGACGACAAAGCATACATTTTTACACAAAAAGTATGCCTGTCCGTAAGAATATTAAACTGTGTCGCAAGTTGATTTTAGCACGAGTCTGCAAACAATGCAACAATTTTATTGAAATTTAGTCCTAACAGAACACGAAGTAATGGGTCCTAAGTTGACACAAGCAGAGGGGTTCATATTAGGTGTCGGTGCAAAGATGTTTACAATAGCAGGTCCGGTCATTGTGTATGGTGTGAGCGCAAGTGTGATTTATGGCATTATTTATTGGATAACGTCTCTGTTTTAGCTGCCATATAGGATTTGCGCTTCATCTTCATCTTAACAATGTTTAAAATTCGCAGAATATATTGCATTTCTGCGGATTTTAGTATATAATTCTCTATGTAGTAAATGTGGGTGAACTTAGACTAAGGCAACAACCTGCTATAAGTGAAAAGGAAAAACGAGATGGAGAATTTGGTAAAAGCCTATGCGCAAAAGAATTATATGAAAATGTTTCGGGAGCCGGACGGACAACTCTCCCATAAATTTATCGTGCCGGGAAGTGTTTATAGCGATTCCTTATGGGACTGGGACAGTTGGCTGACGGATGTCGCCCTGCACCAGATCGTTGAAGAGGATTTTTCCGAGTATGCCAAGGGCTGTATCCTGAATTTTCTGACGCACATGGACCCCGGTGGCTGGATCCCCATAGTGATCACGCCTTCTAAAAAGCTGCCGCAGGTGCACAATGAGGAAGCAAATGGACACAAGCCTTGCCTTGCCCAGCACGCTGCATTTGTTGTCAAGCAAAGCGGTGAGCTCGAATGGTTGCGCCCTGAGTTTGGAAAGTTGCTACGCTTCGTCGATGGCTATATGGAGCACAATCGTCATAAAAATGGCCTGTATTTCTGGATTGATGACTGTGCCATCGGCGTTGACAACGATCCTTGTGTTTTTTATCGTCCCAAGAGGAGCTCGGGATCCATTTATCTCAACTGCCTTATGCACAAAGAACTGGAGGCTGTGGTATACCTTGGAAAGCTTCTGGATGTAGATGTCGATAAGTATGCGCAGGAAAAGGAACATCTGAAAGCTGCTGTCCGGGACCATTGTTATGATGAGAAAGATGGCATGTATTACAGCGTGGACTTAAACCTTCTGCCGATAAATCCCAGTTCAGCGCTTCACAAGGGAGCTCCCCGGCATTGGGACTGCCTGATTCAGCGAATTGGCAGTTGGTCGGGCTTTTTGGCAATGTGGGCGGGGATCGCTACGCCGGAGCAGGCAGAAAGAATGGTCCGTGAAAATCTGCTGGACGAAAAAGCCTTTTGGGCGCCTTATGGGGTACGTACCCTTTCCAAATATGAAAAAATGTATGTTATCAAAAAGTCCGGCAACCCCTCCTGCTGGTTGGGGCCGGTTTGGGGCATCAGCAATTATATGGTGTTTCGCGGTCTTGTGAAGTACGGCTTTCATGCCGAGGCAAGAGAGCTGGCACAGAAGACCCAAAAGCTGTTTGAAAGAGATATTGTTGCCTGTGGCGAACTGCACGAATATTATGATCCGGAAACCGGTGAGCCGATAATGAACCCGGGTTTCCAGAACTGGAATCTTCTGTCTGTGAATATGCAAGCCTGGTTGAACGGACAGCCGGTGGTGGAAGAATTTTAGTTGTTTTAAGGTGCTGTCGCTTGCGATTGCTTCAAATCATTTTGAGGCAGCCACTTTCTGTTTGTTTATTCGTTTTTCACTAAAAATCCTTGCTGATTTTTACATAATCACTGTGTCCTATGTTGACAGCAGCAGAGGGCTTCATTCTCGGAGTGGGTGCCAAGATGTTCACAATTGCAGATCCGGTCATCGTCTACGGCGTCAGTGCCTCGGTAGTTTACGGACTAATTTATTGGCTTGCTACTTGTGTTTTCTAAAGGATAAGTGAGATGAATATAAAATATCCCGGAATTGGCATCACACCAATTCCGGGATTCTTTATCTCAGTCTTTGCTTAAGATCCAGTATTTTTTCTTCAATCAGTTGGATCGTCTGAAGGAATGTGGCATCACTTTTGCCTGTGGGGTCTTCCAGACCCCAATCCTCTTGATGGGAGCAGGGGAGGTGCGGACATTGAACATTGCAGCCCGCAGTGATGACAACATCCACTTGCGGGATATCAGACAGGAGCTTGCTGTACTGGGTGGCTTCCATATCAATTTTGTGGACTTGCTTCATCAGCCGCACGGCATCCTGATTGATCCGTGGATTGGTTTTTGTTCCGGCTGAATAGCTCTTAAACACATCACCTGCCAGCTTCTTTCCCAGAGCTTCAGCAATCTGGCTGCGGCAGGAATTATGGACACAGATAAAGGCTGCTTTCTTCATTGCGTTCCACCAAAGAACGGACAAGGTTTTCCGATACACGGATTATTTTGGCGGTTTCGAGGGCATACACGCCACTTAACTTTTTTTACAACAATTCCATTTCGCTGCGTTGAATATCTTCTTTAAAGTTATTTTTTTCAACAGTGCCTGTTCGCTTGTTCAACTTTTCAAATTCCTCAAAATACCGAATTCCAAAATCGTACAGAGATCGAGCATTAAAATGAAGATTATCCGGATTGCTTGTCAATCCTTTTGCAGAAACAAAACCAACCAGCTCGTTGCGAGCCGCAATATCTTCGAGAGCGTGATTAATATGGTCATAGTTTTCTAATGGATAAAGCGCAAGATAATCACCCAAGCCGCCCAAAATGAAAGGAACATTATTCAGGTCAAGTTCGTTTCGTAAGGCCTGCATCATGGTTTCGAGTCGCACTTGATAGGTGGGGTAAAGGTTGTCCTTGCAGTCACTTTCACCCTGATGCCAAAGGATACCTACAATTTCAGATGTGCGTGCGGCAAGTTTTGCGTTATTTACCGCATTTTCAAACAGCAGTTCTCCGGGCATCCATTGGTTAAGGTTTGTTCCACCGTCGGCACAGCAGATCAGTCCCACATCCACATTGTGTTTTTTTGAATAAGCTTCGGCAAAGCTTTCGGCGAGGCTCACACCGGAAAAACTCCGGTCGGGATTGATAGGACGGAACATTTTTTGCCACCGTCCGTTTCGCAGTGTATAAATTCGGCTTGTATCAATTTCGCGTGCTTCGTCCAAATAACCACGACCAGCCATGTTAGACTGACCAATTAATAAAAATGCGTGCATAATATGAAGCCCTCCTAACGATTTTAAAATATTGTACCATATTGCTATCTTAATGTAAATAACGAACGGGTCCTAACTTGACAGCAGCAGAAGGGTTCATATTAGGCGTCGGCGCGAAGATGTTCACTATCGCCGGCCCGGTGATCGTGTACGGCGTGTCCGCCAGCGTAGTTTATGGAATTATTTATTGGATAACCACATTGTTTTAGAGGGCTGCGGTTGCAGCCCTCTCTTAATTTTTAGTATAAGGTATTGCAAAATGGAATAGAAGTGCTATAATGTTTCTTGTGAGATTGTACTTATCCGCAGAGAGTGGACACGTAACAATCAAATATTTAATTAAGGAGAGTTTGACAATGAAAAAGTTTACCATTCTTGTTGCGCTGATTCTCTGCGTAACCATCGGCGGTGTGTATGCTACCTGGACCTATCAGGGCGGCGAAGTTTCCCCTCTGCATCATCACTTTAGTGTTTATATGGGTCAGGTTGACAACGATGAGGCCAAGGGTATTCTGAAGACAGTTACTAACGCGCTGAACATCCGTCTTGACGATGCGAACAAGGACTATGTGGCCGAAGCTTTCGTTCACGGCTATATTGAGTTTGTGTTTGCACCCAAGGCCAATGCTACTGACGATGTTCGCAATAATGGTATCAATTTGAACTATACTCTGGAGCAGACTAACCCTGCAATCCAGTATGAGGTAGATGGCGTTGCTACCAATGTTTTCACCATTGCTGGTGGTACCGGTGACCTGGGCAAGGGCGTTCTGATCACAGCCAACAACTACGAGACTCTGAGTGCTCACGGTTCTGACCTGTCTACTTATGTCGGTTCCTTCTACTACTGCATTGAGGCTACCGACATCAATTCCATGATCACTACAGATATTTCCCTGCCTACATATGATGATTACAAGGTAATGGAGACGATCCTGAACACCACAACTGCAAAGATCGGTATTTCCATCAACGAAGAATAAGATACTACCTAATATATACCCACATTATCCCATGTTCTGCATGGGATAATGCTTTAAGGAGACATACATGTCCGGATATGAGATTTATGTCTTCTTCCTCTGCCTTGTAGTTTTTACGCTTTTGACTGGCCTGTTCTCTGCGATGCTGTACTACATCGTAAAAACGACCCTCAAGACCATCCGACACGGCCTGGAAGATGAAAGAATTAAAAAAGAATATGAGAAGCAGATGCGGGGAAATCCGGTAGCAGATGTGATTTGCAAGTGCTTCTGCACGGTGGTTTTGGTTGCGGTTTTTGTGGCCTTTTTTCTGTCGGTATGCGTTCAGTTTGCCGACGACCGGGTGAAGGGCGATTTGCCGGTGCCCAAGGTGGTGCTGTCTTCGTCCATGGCTTTTAAAAACGACAAAAACACCTATTTAACGCAAAACGATCTGGATGACCAGTTTGAACGGTTTGATTTGATCCTTACCCGGGAGCTTCCCGGGGAGTTCGAATTGGAGCTTTATGACATCGTGGTCTATGATTACCACGGCAGTCTGATTATCCACCGGATCATCGGTATAGAAGAACCCAACGAGAAGCACCCTGACCATCGTCAGTTCCTGCTTCGAGGTGACGCCAACTGGTACTCCGACGATTTTCCTGTGACCTATGAGCAGATGCAGTCCATTTACCGGGGTGAGAGGATCCCCTATGTGGGCAGCTTCTTTGCCTTTATGCAGTCTCCTGCGGGCTATTTGTGTATTCTACTGGTAGTCTTTGCGGTCGTTGCCACGCCTATTGTGGAAAAGAAGTTCTGGACTGCCAAGGTAGAACGGCTGAAGGAAATCGGTTACATTGAAACGGAAGAGCCGGAGAAAGAGTTAGTGGAGGTGCAGTGATGAAACATCCACATTCTTTGCTCTTGCCGGTGATCGCGTTTTTGCTGGTTTTATGCCTTGCGGTTTCCGGTGTGTTTGCGGTGTGGATCTATTTCGTGGCACCGGAGCCCCTGTTGGAGAAATTGCAGGTAAATGTCGGCGGTTTTTACTATGACATTGCCATTACCAAGGTGTCGGCGGTTTCCCAAACCGTCAGTTCGGAGTCCAATTCCTGTACCGATGCCACTGTAGTGCAGACCGTGTTAACGGGCAATGCCGGTCAAAACGTGGTTTATGAGATCACTGCAGTGAATTACTCCAAAACTACCACCTACGTTTTCAGCAGCGCCACCATAGACTTAGGCAACGGTGTGACGGTTGTTCCCTCGTCGGATTCATCCGGCAAGGTAAAGATTCCTGACGCCGTGGGCATGAATTACGTATCGGGCACCGCCATTGGTCCTGGTGAGACTTTTACGTTTTACGCCACATATACCCTGACGGACAATGCTTCTGCCAGGGATGTTTCGGTGAAGTACCATTTTTTGCCGGTGGTTTATTTTGTCACGTATATGGACAATAACCAGGTCTACGCTGAAGATTGCATTGTCAGCAACAATGCACCTTACACCGTAAGAAGCGATAAGCCCCAAGCTCCGGGTAACAATGTATCATTTACTGGCTGGATGAACGCCGCCGGTGTGGTGATTAAGTCCATCTCGGCGAGTAACAAAAATAATTACACCCTGTCCGCCAAGTGGGACAGTGTGTATTCCATTGTCTTTGTAGACGCCAAGGGCAATGTGCTCTATCAGGAGCATATCACCAAGAATACAACGGCTCTGTCCGCTGCGGGCCAGGCTGCGGTGAATGCGGCACTGACGCAGCTCCAGGAGAATGTGAATCAGCAGGATGTTACCGTTCAGTGGAGCAGCTACAAATTTGGCTCCGCCGGTGACATCATTGTTCGAGCCGAGTATACCTACAGTGGTATCCTTAAGCTGGTACCGGTTTATGAAACGGTAAACGGCGTTAACGACGGCATTGTGGACTATTACCGGGTTGACCCGGTGGATAATCTGACTTCCACCAATGTCAAAGACGGTAATATCTATATTCCCGGCATGATCGGTGCCATCCCGGTCAAGGAAATCGAGCGCGTGACCAACGAGGCCGGATCTGGCGACTGGAATAACTTTAACGATGTCATCAAAGAGATACATGTAGGTGAGGGCACCGAGATTTTGGAACACAACTCGTTGTCCTATACCACGGCGCTGAAGACGGTATATCTGCCCAGCACCTTGAAGTCTATGGGTAAAAATACCTTCTCCCGGAACATCAGCAGCGATAAAAAGGTGCTTACCATCCATTATGCCGGTACAAAGGCCGATTGGGATGCGGTTGTAAATGCAAGTGTCCACGATTACGGCGACGATTGGGCCGGCGGTCTGAAGGAAGGCTCTATCGTGGCCTGTACCGACGGTTATTACAGATGCTATGACGTGAAGATGTCCTGGTTCAAAGAACTGCGTCGTTGGGAATGGCATCCCCATACTTATGGCACTGGATGCGTATCTGGCTGCCCATAACAAAAGAAATAGAGATAAAGAAATCATAAAGACAAAACCTCTGACTTTGGTCGGAGGTTTTGTCTTTATAAAGTTATCTGATCATAATGGAATATGTATTTATGGGTCCTAACTTGACAGCAGCAGAAGGGTTCATATTAGGCGTGGGCGCGAAGATGTTCACGATTGCGGGAGCTGTGATCGCCCGCAAAATGGCATAATCAATCATATGACGGTTGCAACATTGCTTTCTTTCCTGTACAATAGACCTCAGGAGGCGATGACAATGAATGATATCCTAAAAAAACTGGATTCTCCTTTGTTTGAAGGCATCCAGCCGGAGGATCGCATGGCGATGCTGGGTTGTACCGGTTATCATATCGGCTCATTTCATAAAGGGGATATTGTCGCATTTGAGGATGAAAACATCAAGCACATAGGCATTGTTATTTCCGGCGCTGTGGACATGATTAAAGAAGATATCTGGGGCAATAAGACCATGCTGGTACGTACTTGTAGGAATGAAGTGTTTGGGGAGACCTTTGCCTGCGGATCGGATAATTTGTCTGTTGTAACTTTTCAGGCTTCGGAGGATTCACAAATTTTGTTTATGCCATTTGACCGGGTGATGCGCAGCTGTACTATGGCATGTCAGTTCCATCACCGGCTGATTGAAAATATGGTACGTGTGATTGCCAATAAGAATCGCGATCTGATGCGGAAAGTGGAAGTGGTTTCCAAGCGCACCATTCGGGAAAAACTGTTGGCCTATCTTTCTGTTCAGGCGCAGATCCAGGAATCTCGCTACTTGGAGATTCCCTTTGGCAGAGTGGAGCTGGCAGAATACCTCTGTGTGGACCGAAGCGCTCTGACAAGAGAACTGGCAAAAATGAAAGCGGAGGGGCTGATCGACTTCGACAGAAACTGTTTCCGCATGTTATAATGAAATCAAGCACCGGTTGATGTGATATTTGCAACATCAACCGGTGCTTTTTTATCCTATCATATAGGTAAAAGGAGGGATCACTATGCTGGATGGATGTCAAGGAAAGCCCCGTACGCCAACGATCATCGAAAAGGTCTGCCCCCAATGCGGTGAACTGATCGAACTGTTTTCCATCGACACGCAGATGGCCTGCGAGAAGTGCGGCTTCATCGCCTATAACGATACTTTAAGCTGTGTGCAGTGGTGCCAGTATGCCAGAAAATGTGTGGGCGACGAGATGTACGAACACATGATGGAGATCGCCGCCATGCAGAAGGCAGGAGAATAAAAAGGAGGGATACTATGATCCGAAGAATTATTACCATCGACGAAGAAAAATGCAATGGCTGCGGTCTGTGCGCCGATGCCTGTCATGAAGGTGCCATCGGTATCGTAGAAGGCAAGGCAAAGCTGCTCCGGGAGGACTACTGCGACGGCCTTGGCGATTGCCTGCCCGCTTGTCCTGTGAATGCCATTTCCTTTGAAGAACGGGAAGCGCCTGCATACAACGAAGCAGCGGTACTGTCTGCAAAGAAGGCTGAGGAAGCACCTCTGCCTTGCGGTTGCCCCGGCTCTGCTTGCCAGAGCATTTCCAATTCCGTTCCCGCTGGAGATGTATATGTTCCCAGTCAGTTGACTAATTTCCCTGTTCAGATCAAGCTGGTGCCACCCAACGCACCTTATTTTGACGGCGCGGATCTGCTGATCGCTGCTGACTGCACCGCCTATTCTTACGGCAACTTCCACCACGATTTCATGCAGGGCAAAGTGGCAATGATCGGTTGTCCCAAGCTGGATGCTGTGGACTATTCCGAGAAACTGACCCAGATTCTGAAATTCAATGATATCCGTTCCGTTACTGTCGCCCGTATGACCGTGCCCTGCTGCGGTGGCCTCAGCTATGCAGTCAAGACCGCAATCCAAAACAGCGACAAAGACATTCCGATACACATCGTAACCATCAGTCCTGACGGACAAATCATCAGATAAAGGAAAATCGACTATGTTTTGTTTTCAATGCGAGCAGATCGCTGTTCCGACTTGCTTTGAAAAATTTTGAGTCATTTCCACGAAAAACACTGGGTCCTAACTGGACACAAGAAGAAGGATTTTTTCTCGGTGTTTGCGCAAAGATGTTCACAATAGCGGGACTTGCCGCCGTGTACGGTGTCTGCGCAAGCGTAGTTTATGGCTTGATTTATTGGATAACAACTCTACTATAATGCGACAGGCTTGACCGGGTTGGTCAAGCCTGTTTGATATTCCGGTCAAAATTGTGGATCCAATCTGCCTTTAAAAAATAGATAAGAAAAGCAATACTGCTGAGCGCCCATGTGATCGGATACGCCCAGGATACGGTGGTGAGCTGATTGACAAGCCTTACTGAAACGGAAATGTAGGCTACCCGGAACAGGCACCAGCAAGCCAGCATAGTGAACATGGGCACGGTTGCTTTTCCTGCGCCCCGCATAATGCCGGCGATGCAGTGAGAGAATGCCAACAGGCAGTAAAACAGGCAGATGGTGCGCATATGCTGTGTGCCAAAGGCGATAGATTCCTGGGAGTCGCTAAAAAGGCCGATAAGCTGCGGTGCAAACAGATAGGAAAGAACACCGATGAGCTCTGCCATGGTGCAGCTGCAGACAATGCCGAAACCAACGCCCTTTTTTACTCGGTCATGCTGGTGAGCTCCCAAGTTTTGCCCGACGAATGTGGACAGAGCCTGGGTAAAGCAGGTTACCGGCAGGAAGGCAAAGCCCTCCAGCTTGGAGTAAGAACCACAGCCCGCCATAGCGGCTTTGCCGAAGCTGTTGATATTGGTCTGCACTACCACATTGGCAAAGGCGACCACACTGTTTTGGACGCCGGAGGGGAGCCCGTAACGGACAATCTCCACAAGACTTTGCTTATGGAAGCAGATTTTGCGGATACTGACCCGGTAGGGGGCATCGACATGCACCAGATGTAAAAAGCACAGCAGTGCGCTGACACCCTGGGATATGGTGGTGGCAAAGGCGGCAGATCCTACACCAAGGCCCAGCACAGCCACAAACAGCATGTCCAAAACAATATTGATGCAGGTGGAGAGAATCAGATAATACAGGGGGTGTTTGCTGTCGCCCACCGCGTGCAGAATGCCTACGAAGATGTTGTACATCACTGTAAATATGGCGCCGCAGAAGTAGAAACGGAAATACTCTATGGATTGGACAAGCACATCATCAGGTGTTCCCATCCAGCGCAGGATGGTTGGAGTCAGCGCCACGCCGGCAACAGTCAGCGCCACACCGGTAACCAGGCCAAAGGCGATGGCTGTATGAATGGAATTGCTCATGGTATCGTGTTGCTTCGCGCCAAAGGCCCGGGCGATGACCACACCGGCGCCCATAGCAACACCGTTAAAAAAACTGACCATCATGAAGATCAGACTGCCGGAGGAGCTGACAGCTGCCAGGGCATCGTTGCCTATGTAATTACCTACACACCAAGCATCAAATGCATTATACAGTTGCTGGAACACATTACCCAGAAACACAGGCAGGGCAAAAAAGAGCATGGCTTTCCATATGGAGCCCTCGGTCAGGGAATAACGTTTGGTATGCAAGAAACGCCTCTCCTCTCTATAAATTTTACCTATTATACCATTCAGCCCAGGCGATGTAAACATTTTTTAGAATTTATTTGGTCCTAATGCAACACAAGCAGAGGGCTTCATATCAGGCGTGAGCGCAAGGATATGCATAATCGCAGGTTCGGTCATTGTATATGACATATCAGGCTTTGTTATCTATGGTGTAAGATGCGGTAAAAAGGCAGCCGGTTAAGGCTGCCTTTTGCGTGTTTTGTGAATATGCCTGTCTATAGCATTTTTTCATTATATATCGCCCTTGCGCCGCCGATAAATTTGGGGCGGGTACGGGCAGCAATTACTGTGGCGGCGCCGATGCAGTTATTTGTGAGTCTGAGGGGTACAGCAACTTTTTTCAGATGCATTCCAATTAGGGTAAAACCGATATCAAGTCCCGCATTTGCATGAATCTCTTCTACCGCTACGGGATCATCAAAGCCTGCGTACGCCTGGGTTGCCAAAGAACCGCCGGCCTTGGGCTGAGGAATCGCATTTACCGGCTCTGCAAAGGGCACGGCCTTGCGTTCCGTAATAATTGCACGGTTGAGATGTTCACAGCACTGTATGGCAAGGAACAGACCTTTGCTGGTTGTGTACTCGTGCAGCGCCCGGAATATTTCTCCTGCCACGTCGGGATTTGAATTTGTTCCGATTTTAGAGCCGACAACCTCGCTGGTAGAGCAACCGACGACTACAATACTGCCTTCGCGAAGTTCTGCTTTTTCGCAAAGCTCCGCAATGGCTGCCTTTGTTTGATTATAAATGGATGGATTCATAATGACACCTTGCCCTTCTCAAAAATTTTAACCAGTAGGATGCCGATAATCAAGCCGGCAGCGCCCTGCACAGCGTTTGGAGGTATGTTTACCGTTGCCGGAAGAAATCCGTACAGAAACCCGGCAAAAATGAAATAACCGATAATCATTATAAGCTCAGCCATCAATCCGCTGATGATTCTGGAGATCAGGCTGCTCAGCCCTTTATGGAGAATCCGAAATCCGTAAAATGCAATAAGCGCCATAATCCCTTTAATGATAAAAGTTGCCGGCGCATAAATGACATATCCTGAAAACAGATCCGCCAGGGCAGAACCGAGTCCGGCAGCCAGAAAACCATATGTAGGCGGAAGCACCCAACCCGCCAACAAAACAATGCAGTCGCCCAGATTGATATAGCCCTTGAGCGGCGAGGGGATTTTGATGACCATGGTTGCTGCACACGCAAGCGCTGCCATAAGCGCCGCCATAACAATTGTTTTTGTCTTTTCTTGCATTGAAATACGACCCGCTTTACTTTTTGATGGGACTAGTGTATATTAAAACTGGACATACAACAATTACCAAACAAGGAGTATTTTATATAACCAGATGAAGTATATAATTGATAAAGCTCACCGCCCGGCATATTTGCAGCTGTATAAGCAGGTCCGCGAGGATATTATTTCTGAAATATATCCATACAACACCAAGCTGCCGTCCAAGCGCGCGCTTGCGTCGGAAACCGGTGTCAGCACGATTACGGTGGAACATGCCTACGCACTTCTGTGCGACGAGGGGTATGTGGAGTCCAGGGAACGGAGCGGGTTTGTGGTGGTATTTCGGAAAACCGACGGTTTTGCCAGCGCAAATGAGCATAAGACGGTGCTTCCCAATGTCCGGCATAAACACATCTGTCCTGATTTTTCGTTGTCGGTACTTAGCAAAACAATGAGAAAAGTGATGACCGAATACGGCGAACTGCTATTGGAGAAATCTCCCAACCACGGATGCGTTGCGTTGCGTGAGGCTATTCGGCATTATCTTGCCCGGAACCGGGGGATAAAGGTAGATATGGAGCAAATTATTATTGGTTCCGGTTCGGAGTATCTATACAGAATGATTGTGGAATTACTGGGTAGAAACCGCATCTATGCCGTAGAATCTCCTTCCTACAAAAAGATTGAGCAGGTGTACAAGGCCACTGAAGTAGCCTATGAGTCGCTTCCTTTGACAAATTCCGGCATCGACAGCATTGCGTTGGCCGCGACGAAAGCGGAGGTATTGCATACAACGCCCTATAGAAGTTTTCCCAGTGGCGTTACGGCAACAGCGTCCAAGCGGCACGAATATATCCGTTGGTCTGAACAGAACGACCGGTATATCATAGAGGATGATTTTGAGTCAGAGTTTTCGGTATCCACCAAGCCCACTGAAACGCTGTTTGCCCTTTCCGATCATGATAATATTATCTACATGAATACCTTTTCCCGAACCATTTCACCATCGCTTCGCATTGCCTACATGGTACTGCCAAAACGTTTGGTGGATTGCTTTGATCGGAAGCTTGGTTTTTACTCCTGCACAGTGCCCACCTTTATGCAGTGTGTTCTTACGGAACTGATTAACAACGGAAGCTTTGAACGGCATATCAACCGCGTGAGAAGAAACATAAGAAAACAAATATCCATACAAAAATGAGAAAAGGTATCGCTATGTTGCTGTATTTTGTAATGGCGAAAGAAATATTGCAAACAGGGGGGTAATATGCTAAAATATTACCGGACACCCAATGTTACATAAAACAGTTGAGCCCTATATGGAGCTGCGTCAACAGACGATGGCCAAAAAGAATCTTTGTGAAAGGAAATGATAACTATGCTGAAATATGAAATTGAAGGCGGTAATCTTCCTGTTGTAATCTGTTATCCCGAAGCGGGGCAGACACTCTGCACCGAAAGCGGCGCTATGAGCTGGATGTCGCCCAATATGGCAATGGATACCAACACCGGCGGCGGATTCAAAAAGGTCCTTGGGAGAATGTTCTCCGGCGAGTCTATCTTTATGAACGAGTACACTGCCCAGGGCGGCAGCGGCATGATTGCATTTGCTTCCTCGTTCCCAGGCAGCATCATTCCGTATCAGGTAACTCCCGGCAATGGCATCATCGTGCAGAAGCGCGGCTTTTTGGCAATGGAGAAGGGACTGGAGCTTTCGGTATATTTCCAAAGAAAGCTGGGCAAAGGCTTCTTCGGCGGTGAGGGCTTTATTATGCAGAGGATTGCAGGTAACGGCCTTGTGTTCCTGGAAATTGACGGCTATTGCAAGGAATACGACCTTGCGCCGGGACAGAGTATTGTGGTAGACACGGGGTATCTTGCCGCTATGAGCGAGAGCTGTACCATGGAAGTGGAAACCGTTAAGGGGGCAAAGAATATCTTCCTGGGCGGTGAGGGGCTGTTCCATACCCGCATTACCGGACCGGGCAAGGTGTACATCCAATCCATGCCCATTATTAATACCGCAGAGCGTCTTACCCCGTATATCAAGATAAACACCGACGACAACAATAGCCGCGGAGGCATCAATATCCGATTGGGCGATTGACAACAACCGACATTGAAAGAGAAACAGGCGGTTCTTATCCTTACCCTACATAGATACCAACAAGAAAGGCTTGACCGATTCGGTCAAGCCTTTTTGAATGTATTTCGTTGGGAGTTTTACATATGTCCGCCATCGATTTCCACAGCATTTTTTCCGTGGATAATGACGGTGCGGTCTTCGGGGATATAGGAGTCGGGGAAGTGAACCATAACATTTTCCTGTTCCAGCTTTGCCTGCAGGGAAGAAATATCCACCTGGGCGATGGCGGTGTTGGTTTTGATTGCCAGCGTAGCGGCTTCGCCTGCGGCCTGTCCGGTGAGGATTGCAGGGGGAATGACACGGATAACGTCCCAACCGTAGCCGGTGCCGTCCGCGCTTCTGCCTGCGGTGATGATATTGGGAAAATCCCTTCTTGTCAATGCCCGAAGGGGTATCTCAAACAGGTGATCCCGGTGTTCAAAGTCGTTAATTGCGCAGACAGAATCATCAAAGTGGCGGTAGGCATCGGACACCCTGAGGGAGTAATCGGCCTTGAGGTGAGCGGTGGTACGGAACTGGGGCATGCCGGGGGTGGTTACGATTTCCCGGGATTTCCGGTCTGTTTGCTTCAGTTTTTCAAGGACGAGCAGGTGGTTGCGGACAATATAGTCGGTAACATCTTCGGCGGAAAGACCGGACCAACGGGGAACGTCATCGGGTTGACCGTCGCCGAACAGGTTGATATTACCGCCGCTGATACTGCTGTAGATATTGGCGATGTTGCCGGTTTCCAAAGCCCGCTTACAACTGTCCAGAGTAATCATTTTCGCGGAGAAGGTAAAGAAATTCTCACCGCTGACGGTGGGAATGCCGCCGCGACGCAAAACATCACAGTCGCCGGTTGTGTCGATTAACACACGGCAGGGGTAGAAGGCGGTACCGCCCTTGCTTTCCGTCAGGACGCCGGTGCAGATGTTGCCGTCCATAACGGGATCGACGGCCATGCAGTCAAACAGAATGTCGGCGCCGCTTTTTTGCAGCTCTTCTGTTAATTGGTATGCAAAAATGGCAGGGGAGTAACGCTGAATGTATCTTTTCTGTGTGGGTTCATTGGGCTCGCCGTTTTGCCAAACCTCGGGAATCGCATCCCAGCCCAGCTCAGCGCTCATGCGGAGCCACTTTTCCGCCAGGCCGAAAATAATCTGCTTGCCCCGTCCGTTGCACATGGGAACAAACAGGTTGATTAAACCCAATGTGCCCAAGCCGCCGAGAATGTTGCTTTTTTCCAGAAGCAGCGTAGAAAGTCCGTTTTTTGCAGAACTCACCGCTGCGGCAACACCCGCGACGCCGCCGCCGCAAACAATCACATCGTACTGCTTTTTCACAGGGACAGATTTGGAATAGGTTATATTCTGCATTTTACAGCCTTCTTTCCGGATATACTTTAGTTGATTATATCTTTTTGCTTAAAAAAGTCAACAATGGAAGCCTTGCGTGGAATGTGAAATGGGCAATAAAAATCCCCCCGGGTGTTTCGCCCAGGGGGATTTGCTTATGTGCAAGGGGTTAGTCCTTCAAATTAAAGGCGACCTTCAGGTCCTCCACCTCTGCGTCGGTGATATGGACGATATTGCCCACTTCTTTGGAAAGAATGATGGAATGGGCAGTGGCTTCCATAACCTCCAGACGGTCAAAGGCCTGCAGCAGGGTTTCGCCGGTTACCACAACGCAGCTGTTTTCAATCATCACAGCAGGGCGGCTGACGCCAAATTCCCTGGCGGTTGCCTCCGGGTCAACATACACCTGCTCGTAGGGGAGTTTCTTCACATCCCGCAGTAAAATATAGCTCTCGGGAATGGTGCGGGG
Organism: Faecousia sp.; assembly: GCA_045656245.1. Lineage (GTDB taxonomy): Bacteria > Bacillota > Clostridia > Oscillospirales > Oscillospiraceae > Faecousia. The sequence goes on along the minus strand of JAZOQT010000008.1, from coordinate 13,641 downwards.
GTCAAAGACGGCGTCGGTAATGGCAAATGCCATGGAGTGTACCGGGTGGGCCTGTAAAATAGCCTTAATTTCCGGGTGCTGCTGATATACCTTTTCATGGAAGATAACAGCGCGGGAGGGGATTTTGCCCTGCTCCTTCATGCCACCCTTAACCCGGACCAGATCGTCCTCTTCCAGATAGGCGCGGTCGCAGTTGAAGGGAGTAATCAGGAAGCTGCCGTCTTCCAGCCGCACGGAGTATGTACCGTGGGTGGCGGTGAACAGACCCATTTTATAGCTGCGGCGAATCAGCTTAATCATGTCCCGACGGGCGGCCAGTTCCTCAGAGGAATGGCTGTTGGGAATGAAATCGTCCATCTTGGTGTGGAAGCGGGTTTCGCTGATGCGGTAGGCCTCCTGGGGGAGCTGGTGGATTGTGCCTACCTTTTTGGCAAGCACCTCCAGGGTGGCGGTGTAGTTCAGAGTCTCAAACCGCTGGAAGGCCTTAAACATATCCGGCGCGCCAATACACACGCCGTGATTTTCCAAAATGGCAATGTCGCACCCGTTGGCGAACACACTGCCGACCTTCTCGCCCAGAGCATCGCTGCCGGGAACGTCATAAACTGCAATCTGCACGTCGGAGCAGACCTTCCGCACAGAGGGGACAAGGTCCAGGCAGGGGCACTGCCGAACGATGGAGAATGCCACCAGTGCAGGGGGGTGGGCATGAAGCACTGCCTTAAGGTCCGGCCGCATTTTGTACACGGACTGGTGGAAGGGAAGCTCGGAGGAGGGACGGTGGGGACCTTCGATGGTGCCGTCGGGGTGGACACAGATAATGTCGTGGCGTGTTAAGGTACCCTTGTCCACGCTGGCAGGGGTAATCCAGATATTGCCGTCGTTGTCCATAATGGAAAGGTTGCCGCCGGAGGTGGTGGTCAAGCCCTTGTCGTAAATTCTCTGCATGAACATGACAAGCTGGTCAGCAGGGTGAATGTATTGAATATTCATAGAAAAGCTCCTTTCATTATTTGGATTTTTCTTTTAAATATTATATCAGTATTTTTGTATTTTTTCAACTGTTTTATTGGCATAGGCCTGATATTGTGTTATAATGATAAAAACAAAGGAGGGGAAGCGATGACAGAGCATATTTTGGCAAAAATCAACCGCCCGGGAATTGCCCTGCGTTACGATTCCAATCCCGGCTTCCACTCCCTGGATTTCCACGCCCACGAGGAATACGAGATTTTCTATTTCATAGACGGTCAGATGCAGTATTATCTGGAGGACAAGGCTTATTCTCTGGTTCCCGGAGATTTGCTGCTGATTCCGCCTTCGGTAATGCACCGCGCCGTGGTACTGGACGAAAATGCGGTGTATCAGCGGTATGTGATGATGTTATCTCACGAGTACTGCGCCGGATTGATGAAGGGCGTGCCGGGGATATTCTCCCAGAAAAATGCCCAACCCATGCGGATTTGCCTCGGCCCGGAAGAGAATAAGGACTTTCGCCGAAAAATCGAGGAGATTCTGGCATTGGAAAACGATGCTGCCGGATACCTTGCCTGCGACAGCCTGTGTACCCTCCTGCTGCTGCAATTTCAGCGCTACGCCCAAGGCCGGCAAGAGTTCGGGGAGAGCGCTCCCCAACAGGCCCAGGAAATCCTGCGCTATATCAACGCCAACTTCACCTTGCCCATCTCCGTGGAGGACATCGCCCGGCACTTTTTTATCAGCAAGACCCACCTCATGCGGCTGTTTAAGCAATACACCCACACCACAGTGCATAACTATATCACTGCAAAGCGAATCCTTTTGGCCAAGGCGCTGCTGAAAGAAAGCAGACCCATGGGCGAGGTGAGCAATACCTGCGGCTTTTCGTCCTATCCCAGCTTCTATCAGGCGTTCTTGCGCCATGTGGGCATCGGTCCCAGCCAGTATATGCAGGAAAACCGGGAAGGGCAGCGGTAAATGGTTGTTTTTTTAATAAGCTTGGTGATTATTTCAGTTTACATATGAAAAAAAGCCTGTTATAATGGCGATATCACAGATTTGTAAAGGAAGCCAAGTTTATGAGTAAATACATTCTCAGCGCCTTTGCCGACGAGGCGGGCAAGACTCTGGAAGAGCAAATTGCGGCTCTGAAGAAAAACGGCATTCGTTATATGGAAATCCGCAGTGTCAATGGTGTCAACATCTGCAAGACGCCCCTGGAAACCGTAGCCGAATACAAAAAGCAATTGGACGAGGCGGGCATTCAGGTTGTTACCATTGGTTCTTCCGTTGGAAAGGTTAGACTGACTGCCGACTATAACGCGCATCTGGCAATGTTTCTGCACACGCTGGCGGTGGCAAAGATTTTGGGGGCTACGAGGATCCGTATGTTCTCCTTGTTCATGCCCCAGGGGGAGGATGCCGGAAAATACAGGGATTTGGTTATGCAGCGCATGAAGGAGCTGCTGGACATTGCCGAGGGTACAGGCATCAAGCTGTACCATGAGAATGAAAAGGATATTTACGGCGATGTGGACAGCCGCGTACTGGAGCTGATGGACGCGTTCCACGGCCGTATGGAGTTCATTTTCGACCCTGCTAACTATATCCAGTGCGGCTGTAATCCGCTGGAGGTATATCCCAAGGTAAAAAGCCGCACCGCCTATTTCCACATGAAGGACGCGCTGACTTCCGACGGCAGTGTTGTACCTGTGGGCAGCGGTAACGGTGGAGTGCGGGAAATTCTGGTGGACTTTGCCAAGGACCATGAAAATACGATGCTCACTGTTGAACCCCACCTGATGGTGTTTGACGGCTTGAAGGATTCTGTCAGCATGAAAGAGGACAGACCTTTTGTGTATCAGAACAACGCAGAAGCATTCGATGCGGCTGTTTCTGCGCTAAAAAACATTCTGGAAGAAGAGGGCCTGAGCTATGAATAACTTGAAGGTTGCCATTATCGGTTTGGGTAATATGGGCTATTCCCATGCAAAGCACATCGTGGACGGTAAGGTCAAGGACATGACACTGGTTGCCGTCTGCGATACTGACAAAGCAAAGCGGGATTTGGCCCGGGAGCAGCTGGGGGAAATAACTTGCTTTGACGATTACCACAAGCTCCTGGATTCCCATATTTGTGATGCGGTGATTATTGCGACACCCCACTATGACCACCCTGTGATTGCCATTGAGGCGTTCCAAAAGGGCTACCACGTCCTGTGTGAAAAGCCTGCCGGCGTTTACACCAAGAAGGTCCGGGAAATGAATGAGATTGCCTCCAAGAGCGGCAAGGTCTTTGCTTTGATGTTCAACCAGAGAACCAACCCCCTGTACCAGAAGGTGCGGGAGCTGGTGCGCGGCGGCGCCATCGGCGAGCCCAAGCGGCTGGTTTGGATTATCACCAACTGGTACCGCACCCAGGCCTACTATGACAGCGGCTCTTGGCGCGCTACCTGGGCAGGGGAAGGCGGCGGCGTTTTGCTGAACCAGTGTCCCCACCAGCTGGATCTGTGGCAGTGGATATTCGGCATGCCCAAGAGTATCTACGCCAAGTGCGCCGTGGGCAAGTACCATGATATTGAGGTTGAGGACGACGTTACCATTCTTGCCGACTACGAAAACGGCGCAACAGCCTGCTTCATTACCACTACCGGCGAATACCCCGGCACCAACCGTCTGGAGATTACCGGCGACAGGGGCAAGCTGGTGGTTGAGGGCAACACCCTGACCTTTAATAAGCTGGAGACCCCCGAGCGGGAGGTAAACCGCACCAGTACAAGGGGCTTTGACAAGATTCCCTACGAAACCGAGGAAATCGTTATCGAGGACGGCGGCACAGCCCACGTGGGCATTATGCAGAACTTTACCAACTGCATTCTCTACGGTGAGAAGCTGATCAGCGCTGGCGAGGAGGGTATCAACGGCCTGACCATTTCCAACGCGGCATTCCTGTCCCAGTGGCTGGGCAAGGAGATTCAGCTTCCCATGGACGAGGAGCTGTACTATCAGCTGCTGCAGGAGCGGATTAAGAACTCCAAGGTCAAGAAAAACGCAGCACCGTCCAAAATTGAGGATTTGTCCGGTACATACAATCAGCGCTGGCAAGGCAAGCCCTGATTGCGCAAATACAATACATTCATCAGGAGGCAATTAATATGTTAAATCTTCCCTTAAACTGTGATTTCACCAATAAGGTCGTTGTGGTAACCGGCGCCGGCGGCGTGTTGTGTGGCGTTATGGCCCGGGCCTACGCCCAGGCCGGAGCAAAGGTTGCTGCGCTGGACCTGAATGAAGAGGCTGTTCTGAAGCTGGCGGAGGAGCTGACTGCAGAGGGGTATATCTGCAAGGGCTACAAGGCCAATGTGCTGGATGCCGAGGCGTTGGAGCAGGTGCATCAGGCTGTGCTGAAGGACCTGGGTCCCTGTGATATTCTGGTCAACGGCGCCGGCGGCAACAATCCCCGGGCTACCACTGACAACGAGTATCACCACGAGGCCAAGGAAGAGGGCAAGTCCTTCTTTGATTTGGACGCCGCCGGCGTGGACTTCGTGTTCAAGCTGAACTTCCAGGGTACGCTGCTTCCCACCCAGGCCTTTGCAAAAGACATGGTACAGCGCAAGAGCGGCAACATCATGAATATTTCTTCCATGAACGCCTATATTCCTCTGACCAAGATTCCTGCTTACTCCGCCGCAAAGGCCGGCATCTCCAACTTTACCCAGTGGCTGGCCACCCACTTTGCCGGCACAGGTATCCGCTGCAACGCCATTGCTCCGGGCTTCCTGGTTTCCAACCAGAACCGCGCCCTGCTGTTCAATGAGGACGGCACACCCACTGCCCGTTCCGCCAAAATTTTGAACGGCACCCCCATGGGCCGCTTTGTGGATGCCGAGGAGCTGTTGGGCGGTTTGTTCTTCCTGACGGACGACAAGGCTGCCTCCGCCATCACCGGTGTGGTATTGCCCATCGACTGTGGCTTCGCCGCCTACTCCGGCGTGTAATTTACAGTGAAAAACTCCCGTGGTATAAACCATGGGAGTTTTTGTATGAGAAAGGTAGCTTGGGACCTGTGGAGCAGTATCTGCCCTAGGTTGTCCACAAAAGTTTTTGCAGAAAACTATTCGCTTGTTTGCTTGTTGCTGCGTCTGCGACGGCGACGGGTGGGGCGTTCCTCCGGGTCTGCCTTTTCCGAGCGGCGGTTGTACGCAGCGGCGGCCTCCGAGGTGGCTTCGTAGGTCAGCCGGCTGACCCGAATCAGACCATCGCTCTGTTGGGACAGCCGCACACGAATAAGGTATTTTCCGTGGGTGGGGCATTCAGCCAAATCCATATACCGGTGTCCCGGCTGGGAAAACCACCGTGTGCCGGTCATTTGACAGCCGCACTGGGGGCATTGGTTTTCTTTTCCTGTCATGGCGGCAAGGGCATCGTGCTTGTCTTTGTAGTCGTAGAATACCTTTCGGGCGATGCAGCCGGGGAGCTGCGCCCCATGGAAGCCGTTTTCGTGGCTTTTCAAGGCGTGGGCATATTCACTGACACCCCTGCGCAAATCCAGTCTGGCGCAAATGAGTGCGGTGTGGTAGGCATCGCCCAAAGCATCGTGGGCGGGACGGGTGGCTTCGATTTCAAAAATCTCCATGGCGCTTTTCAGAGATTTCTGGGCGTTGGAGCCGTCGGTCTGGGCGTTGAAAATCATCTGGGCGTTGTACCAATGCTCTGTCCACTCCGTACCCATACGGAACAGGCGCAGATTCTCCTGTAAAATGCCGATGTCATCAAAGCCCCAGGTGAGGAATATAATATCCTCGCCGCACCACTTACGGAATTGCTCCGCCGCCTCGGGGAAGGGGATTCCCTCCTCCTTCAGTCGGGCTTCCTTAATACCGGTGAGCTTGCTGACACGGCGGTTTAAGTGGCGGTAGTATTTGGGCTTGATAAGGACCTGAAATTCATCTGCCACCTGCCGGTCTTCCGTAATACGCACAGCGCCGATTTGAATAATTTCCCCATGAATGGGTTCGGGCAGTACCTTTTTGGCGGAAGGAGAACCGGGCCAGGGCTGATTCCATTCCATATCCAATACGATATAGTTCATTGTGATAACCTCTAATCTTTTTCCTGTGTAATATCATATCACAAATAGTAGGGTAATGTAAACAGTAAGTTGTGAATATCCTTTCTTTTTCTCCGCCGGCGCCACACAAAATGGCCGGGGGAACCAATTTCAGGGCTTGGAAAAGTACGCTTTTGCGCCTTGACAAAGGGGTCGTGGAAGTGATAAAATATCTTAAATTGCAGTGAACGGAAAGAGTAGCGCAGGCCTACCTTGCAGAGAGTTCGGGACATTGGCTGGAAGCCCGAATAGTTGGCGGTGTGAAGGTGCGTCCGGGAGCAATAACTGAATCAAAAGCGATAAATGAGAGTGGAACCGCGGCATTGCCGCCTCTTGTACCAATGGGTATAAGAGGCGTTTTTTGTTTGTAAAATAGAATTGGAGGAAACCGATATGTATTTATATAATTCTGCAACCCACAAAAAGGAGCTGTTTGTCCCCAACAATCCGGACATGGTGAAGATGTATACCTGCGGGCCTACAGTGTACCATTATGCCCATATTGGCAACCTGCGTACCTACATTATGGAGGACGTTTTGGAGAAGGCCTTGCGCTATGCCGGTTACCCGGTGCGCAGAGTTATGAATATCACCGACGTGGGACATCTGGCCTCTGATGCGGACACCGGCGAGGACAAAATGCTCAAGGGCGCAAAGCGGGAAAATAAGTCCGTGATGGACATTGCCAAATTCTATACCGATGCCTTTTTTGCTGACTGCGACAAGCTGAATATCAAGCGCCCCGACGTAGTAGAGCCTGCAACCAACTGCATTGACGAATATATCCACATGGTGCAAACCCTGCTGGATAAGGGCAGCGCCTATCTTGCCGGCGGCAATGTGTACTTCGACACCTCCACTTTGGACAAATACTATGTTTTCAACGACCACGACGAGGAGGATTTGGCCATCGGCGTCCGTGAAGGCGTGGAGGAGGACAGCAATAAGAAAAACAAGAACGACTTTGTTCTGTGGTTTACCAAGAGTAAGTTTGAGGACCAGGCGCTGAAGTGGGATTCTCCCTGGGGCGTGGGTTATCCGGGCTGGCATATTGAATGCTCCTGCATTTCCATGAAGCACCTGGGAGAGGAGCTGGACATTCACGCCGGCGGCATTGACAATGCTTTTCCCCACCACACCAACGAAATTGCCCAATCGGAGAGCTTCCTGGGACACAAGTGGTGCAATTACTGGTTCCATGTTCACCATTTGAATACGGATACCGGCAAGATGAGCAAGTCCAAGGGCGAGTTTTTGACGGTTTCTTTGCTGGAGAGCAAGGGCTATAATCCCATGGCTTACCGGCTGTTCTGCCTGCAGAGCCACTACCGCAGAAATTTGGTATTCTCCTGGGAGAATTTGGACAATGCAACCGTTGCCTACGATAAGTTGATTGCCAGGATTGCCGCACTGAAGGAAGACACAGAGGTGGAGCAGGAAGCGCTGAATGCCCTGAAGGAGCGGTTTTTAACTGCGCTCAACGCGGATTTGAACACCAGTCTGGCCATTACGGCGGTGTACGATGTTTTGAAGGCCAAGTGCAGCGATGCCACCAAGCTGGCGGCGTTGGCAGACTTTGACCGGGTTCTTTCCCTGAACCTGCTTTCTGCCGCCCAGGCGCTCCGCAGCAGGCATGCGCAGGAGGAGGCGGAAAACGCTGACCCGGAGATTGATGCCCTGGTTGCCGCCCGTACCGAGGCCAAGAAGGCAAAGAATTGGGCAGAGGCCGACCGTATTCGGGACGAACTGAAGGAAAGAGGCATTGAAATCATCGATACCCCCCAAGGCGCAAAGTGGAGAAAACTATGAAGCTTATGATTCTGGACGGGAACTCCGTCATCAATCGGGCATTTTTCGGTGTGCGCCCCTTAACCACACGGGAGGGGCTGTATACCCATGCCATTTATGGCTTTCTGAACATTTTGGAGCGCATGGAAAAAGAGGAACAGCCCGACGCAGTATGTGTCGCTTTTGACCTCCACGGTCCAACCTTCCGCCATCTGCGCTACGACGGCTATAAGGCCAACCGCCACGGAATGCCCGAGGAGCTGTGTATGCAGATGCCGGTGATGAAGGACGTGCTTCGGGCGATGAATATTCCCATTTACGAATGCCAGGGCTGGGAAGCGGACGATGTAATCGGCACTGTGGGAAAAATCTGCTCCAACAACGGCTGGGAGTGCGTGGTGGTTACCGGAGACAGGGACAGCCTGCAGCTCATAGACGAAAATGTCCACATCAAGCTGGTGATTTCCAAGCCCGGTCAGACCACCGCCACGCTGTATAATGAAGAAAAATTCCGGGAGGAATACGGCTTTGAGCCGAAAAAAATGGTGGATTTAAAGGCCCTGATGGGAGACTCCTCGGATAATATCCCCGGAGTTGCCGGCGTGGGGCCTAAAACCGCCACGGAGCTTCTGCTGAAATACGGCAGCTTGGACGGCGTGTACGCCAATTTGCAGGACGAAGCCATTCGTCCCAAGCTGCGGGAAAAGCTGGAGGCGGGGAAGGAAAGCGCCTATCTTTCCTATGAGCTGGCAACCATTGTCAGCGAGGCGCCCATTGATTTTGAACCTAAGGACGCCATTGTTCAGCCCTACAACCGACCCGCGCTGTATCAGCTGTTCCAGAAGCTGGAGTTTGTGAAGCTGATTGACCGTTACGGCCTTCGCGGCGCAGAGCAGGAGGCGGAGCAACCCAAGGAGAATAAGAATATCTCCCGTCTGCCCCGAGTGGACAGCCTACCGGACAGAAACACCCCCTGCGCCGTGTATTTGGCGCAGGACGGAAGCCTGGGTGTGGCCTGGGAACAGGGCGTAGCTGTGCTCACGCCTATGGAGGTGCAAATGGGCGCGGAAATTGCCCCTGCTATTTGCCACGATGCCAAGCAGACCATGCACGCGCTGACCCAGCTTGGAATTTCCTTTGGGGAATTTGCCTTTGATACCGCTTTGGCAGCCTACGACTTGAATCCCTCCCAGTCAGATTATCCTGTTTCCAAGCTGGCTACCAATTTTTTGGGGCTGACCGTGGATGATGCAGATGCCGCCGGCTGTGCTGAGGCGATTTGGCTGCTGAAGCCTGTGCTGGAAGCCCAGCTGCGGGAAAACGGCATGGAAAAGCTGTACTATGAAATCGAGCTTCCTCTGTGCGCAGTGCTGTACCGCATGGAAATGCAGGGCGTTGCCATTGACAGAAAGCAGCTGGAGCAGTTTGGCGCCATGCTTTCCCAGCGGATTGCCCAGTGCGAAACGTTGATTTACAGCTATTCCCAGGAAAGCTTTAATATCAATTCCACCAGGCAGTTGGGAGAACTGCTTTTTGACAAGCTGGGGCTTCCCCCGGTGAAGAAAACCAAAACCGGTTACTCCACCAACGCAGAGGTGCTGGAGAAGCTGAAGAACAAGCACCCCATTATCCCTGCGATTATGGATTACCGTATGCTGACCAAGCTGAAATCCACTTACGCAGATGGGCTGATGAAGGTGATTTGCGAGGACGGGCGTATCCGCACCAGCTTCCAGAACCTGGTTACGGCCACGGGGCGGCTTTCCTCCGCGGAGCCCAACCTGCAAAATATTCCCGTGCGCAACGATTTGGGCGCGGAGATTCGGAAAATGTTTGTCCCTAAGCCCGGCTGCGTTCTTGTAGATGCGGACTACAGTCAGATTGAGCTGCGGGTCCTTGCCCATATTGCCGGGGATAGCGCTATGCAGGAGGCCTTCCGCAGCGGCATGGACATTCACACGGTTACAGCGTCCCAGGTCTTTAACGTTCCTGCCGGGGAGGTTACACCCCTGCAGCGGCGTCATGCCAAGGCGGTGAATTTCGGCATTGTCTATGGCATTTCCGAGTTCTCTCTTGCAGAGGACATCGGTGTCAGCCGCTATGAGGCAAAGGCCTATATCGACAGCTACCTTGCCAATTACCAAGGGGTGAGGTCCTATATGAAGCAGGTGGTGGAGCAGGCAAGAAGCCGTGGCTACACCGAAACACTGTACGGCCGCCGGCGGTATATCCCGGAGCTGAAAAGCAGCAACTTCAATATCCGCAGCGGCGCAGAGCGTATGGCGCTGAACACCCCCATTCAGGGTACGGCGGCTGACCTGATCAAGCTGGCTATGCTGCGGGTGGATAAGGCGCTGGCGGAGCGCTTTCCGGAGGCAAAACTGATTCTGCAGGTCCACGACGAGCTGATCGTGGAATGTCCCCAGGCCCAGGCCCAGGAGGTGGCGGCGTTGGTGAGCCGGGAAATGGAGCAGGTGGCAAGCCTGTCCGTTCCCTTAATCGCGGAAGCAAAAATCGGAAAGAGCTGGTTTGAGGCGAAATGATGCGTTATGTGGAAATGACGGCTGACCACGTCAGCCAAATTGCGGTGCTGGAAAAGATATGTTTTTCCGATGCCTGGAGCGAGGAAGCCATATTGCCGGAGCTTTCCAATCCTTTGTCTTATTGGCTGGTAGCCTTGGACGGGGACAGAGTTGCCGGCTATGTGGGCTCTCAGTCTGTTCTTGGCGAAACGGACATGATGAACCTTGCTGTTGCGCCGGAGTACCGGCGGCAGGGTGTTGCCCAAAATCTGATTGCGCTTTTAGTGCAGCGCCTGTCTGCCATGGGCAATCATAGCCTTTCTCTGGAGGTGCGTATTTCCAATGCCCCTGCCATTGCTCTGTATGAAAAGCTGGGCTTTGCCGGAATCGGGCGCAGACCGAATTACTACCGTAACCCAAAAGAGGACGCGCTGATTTTGCGAAAAACCTTTTAACCCAACCGTATTTTACGGAATGACACAGGGATGTGATAGAATGAATATATTAGCAATTGAATCGTCCTGTGATGAAACCGCAGTGGCCATCGTACGGGACGGGCGGCAGGTGCTGTGCGACTGCATTGCCTCCCAGGTGGAATTGCATAAGATTTACGGCGGCGTTGTGCCGGAGATTGCCTCCCGGGAGCATATCGAGGCCATATCCGCTCTGGCAGAGGAAGCCCTGAAAACGGCAAACCTAACCAGACAGGATATCGATGCCGTGGCGGTAACCTACGCTCCGGGGCTGATTGGCGCGGTGCTGGTAGGGGTGAATTTTGCCAAGGCCGCGGCGCTGGCTCTGGGCAAGCCCCTGATTCCTGTGCATCACATTCGGGGGCACATTGCCGCCAATTACATTGCCTATCCGGATTTGAAGCCGCCCTTTTTGTGCATGGTAGTTTCCGGAGGACACACCATGCTGGTTGACGTGCAGGACTACACCCAAATGCGTATTTTGGGAACAACACTGGACGATGCGGCAGGGGAGTGCTTTGACAAGGTAGGCAGAGTGCTGGGCATGCCTTATCCCGGCGGCGCGGCGCTGGACAAACTTTCCCAACAGGGGGACGCTATAAAATACAACCTGCCGCGAAGCAAACCCGGGGCAAATCCTTACGACATGAGCTTTTCCGGACTGAAAACCGCGGCGCTGAACCTCATCCACCATACCCAGCAGGTAGGAGAGGAATTGGACGTTCCCAGTTTGTGCGCCGGCTTTTCCGCGGCGGTTTCCGATACGCTGGTTCCCAGAGTGGTGCAGGCATTACGGGAAACCGGACATAAGAAGGTGGCAGTAGCCGGAGGCGTTGCCGCCAACAGCCGTATTCGCCGGGATATTCTTGCGGCGGCCTCGGAACTGGGGGCGGAGGTATATCTGCCGCCGCTGAACCTGTGCGGGGACAATGCCGCCATGATTGGCGCCCAAGGCTACTACGAATATCTGGCCGGGAATGTGGCGGATATGGGGCTGAATGCCTATGCCACAAAGTCTATTTTGGGAGAGAGCTTGTAACAAATGCAGGAGCAATTTCTTGCTCCTGCATTTTATGATTCAGGATTTTGCGGTGTATGCAAATCCTGTATAAACATAAATCTGTAACCATTTTTTTGCTTTTTTCCCGGATAAAAATGTTGGAATATTCACGGAATATCAATTAATTTGGAAAGATTAGGGGAATAATTGCCCATATTGACGCTGTGGAAAAGACTGTGGATAGTGTGAATAAGTTACGGAATATGCTGTATGAAACGGTGTTATGGTAACTGTATACAGTCCTTGTATACGGGAAAAACCTAACTTTTTGTCGAAAAACGGAAAATCCGGGGATAATTTGCGGAAGGATTTCCTGCAAAAACGCCCCGTTGAGAATGGAGAAAGGGGGAGAGTTATGATTTGGGAAAATGATTGCAAAGCGCCGGGGAATTGGATAATGGCCCGCAGGCTAAAGGATATTTCCTTTTCTTCCCTTATGGAGGTCTATCTGGAGGGAAATTCGCAGAATAACAGAGGGCTTTTGCAGGCGGAGCAGGACTTCTGGCAGTATCTGCAGGAGGTGTTCTTTCAAACACCCGGGGCATGCTACGCCCTTTGGGTGTGGGACGGGCGGTATGCCTGCGCCCTGCGGCTGGAGCCTTACAAAGACGGGGAGCTGCTGGAAGGGGTAGAAACCGCGCCAGACCTGCGTCGCAGGGGCTTTGCGAAGGCTCTGATGCGCTCTGCGCTGGCCGGAAGGCCAAAGGTCTATTCCCATGTGAACAAGGAGAATTTGCCCTCACTGGCCCTGCATAAGGCCTGTGGGTTTCGCATCATCAGCCACAGCGCCCAGTATATCGACGGCTCGGCAGATGACCGCTGCTATACCCTGTGCCGGGAGGAATGAAAAAAGCACTTGCTGGGGTTTCCCCGGCAAGTGCTTCTATATTTACGCGTAAATCTGCGCTTCCTCTTTTGCTGTAATGCGCCGCAGCAGGCGGTACAGCCAGTAGGACAGCTGAACAAAGCCGATGTTCAGGATAATCAGAATTACCACATAAAGGATTTGCGCGACGGTTGCGCCGGCAGCGGCGGCAACCTGCTGACGGATTCCCTCGAAAAAGGGAATGTTGCACTGATAGAAGTTGGCGAAATTGGTTTTCAGAAGCTGGGCCATTACGGCGGAAACAATGCAAAAGACCAGTGTAAAAACGGCGGCGGCCTTGGCTTCGCCCTTTGCAACAGGGGTATACAGCCGCAGGGAGAGAATCAGTACAAATTCGAAAAGCACGATGTTGTGAAATGCCACCGTGTGGAGGGACAGATATTCTGTGAAGAAGTTCTCAATGTTTCCAGCGCTGTAAATCAGGTTGGGATACACCAGCAGGAACAAGGACATAGCGCTGCACAGGGCGGAACCCACGGCGAACACAATTTCTTTGTGCTTGCCACGGTAGAAGGCCATAACAGGCAGGGCAAAGATAAACAAGGAGCAGAAGTGGAATGGCAGGTGATACAAATCGTATCCTGCGGACAGGGAAACCGCCTGCTTGCCGATTTCCAGAGCGAAAAGGATACAGGCCAGAATCTGAAAGGGAATCATACGGATTTTCAGTTCTTTTTTACCCAACATAAAACGGAGCAAAACACCGACAATCAGCATGACAGCAAAGCTGGGAATCAGGGTTTTGGCGTGCTGGGGAGTCCAAAGTTCCATAATAACACCTCTTTGTCTGTAATAAGTAAATTATACCAGTCTTTTCCTTG
>JAZOQT010000007.1:0-17348 GCA_045656245.1 Faecousia sp. | reverse complement strand
CCTACAATGGCCGTCAGGTCCTGGCCGCCAAGGCTGACTAAGGCAGGAAAAGTAAGAGGAAGGCAAACGCCTTCCTCTTTTTCCTTTTATAGGCGCTGTTGTTTTTCGTAAACATTCTTTGAACCTGCGCAGGTTTTCGTTGCAATCGACGGAAAAATGTGGCATAATAACAAATAGACTGAAAAAGAGAGGAGTGAGGGCGATGGCAAAACCATTGGTAGCCATTGTGGGCCGCCCCAATGTGGGTAAGTCCATGCTCTTTAATAAGCTGACCGGTCAGCGCACCTCCATCGTAGAGGATACCCCCGGTGTTACCCGGGACCGGATTTACGGGGACTGTGAATGGTGCAACCGCCATTTCTCCTTGGTGGATACCGGCGGTATTGAGCCGGGCACGGACAGCGATATGCTGAAATTTATGCGTCGCCAGGCGGAAATCGGTATCGAGCTGGCAGACGCCATCATCATGGTGGTGGATGTCCGCAGCGGGGTTACCGCTGCCGACCAGGATGTGGCGACCATGCTGCGCAAGTCCCGCAAGCCGGTGGCTCTGGCGGTGAACAAGTGCGATTCTGTAGGCCCTGTGAACCCGGATGTATACGAATTTTATTCTCTGGGTATCGGGGATTTGTTTGAAACCTCTGCCGTTCACGGACACGGCACGGGAGATTTGCTGGACTGGGTCCTGGAAAATATCCCCGCAGAGGAGGAAACAGAGGAAGAAAGCGAAGTCATCAAGGTGGCCATTGTGGGCAAGCCCAATGTGGGCAAATCCAGTCTTCTGAACCGTATTTTGGGGGAGGAACGGGTGATTGTGTCCAATGTTGCAGGCACTACCCGGGACGCGATTGACTCTTATTTTGAAAATGAAACCGGGAAATACTGCTTTATCGATACCGCTGGCATGCGGCGGAAAAGCAAGGTGGATGACCAGATTGAAAAGTATTCCAATATGCGCACCATCAGCGCCATTGACCGGGCAGATGTGTGCCTGATTCTCATTGATGCCAACGACGGCGTTACAGAGCAGGATACCAAAATTGCCGGCCTGGTGCATGAGGCCGGAAAGGCCGCTATCATCGTGGTGAACAAGTGGGATGCCGTGGAGGACAAGGAAACCAACACCATGCGGGATAAAGAGGCGGACGTGCGCAACGGCTTGAGCTATATGCTCTACGCCCCTGTGGTATTCCTTTCTGCGCTCACCGGCCAGCGTGTGGACAAAATCTTCACAACCATTCAGGATGTCCATGCCCAGAATACCAGCCGGATTACCACCGGCGCGCTGAACAGCGTTCTGGCAGATGCCACCGCCCGGGTACAGCCTCCCTCCGACAAGGGCAGACGGCTGAAAATCTACTATATGACCCAGGCAAGCACCAAGCCGCCGCATTTCGTGATTTTCTGCAACGATGCACGGCTGTTCCATTTTTCCTATCAACGGTATCTGGAAAACCAAATTCGGGAGGTGTTCGGTTTGAAGGGCACACCCGTTCGTATCACCATTCGCCAGAAGGGCGACAAGGAGGAGTAAATCATGTGGTTTCCCATACTCATCGGTGCGCTGGTAAGCTACATGCTGGGCAACCTGAATGGGGCAGTATGCATCTCTGCGCTGCACCATGACGATGTCCGCAGCCACGGCAGCGGCAACGCCGGCCTGACCAATTTTGTCCGCAGCTACGGGGCGGGACAGGCTGTATTTGTTGTGCTGATTGATGCTGGCAAAGCGGTGTTGGCCTGCCTGGTATCCGGGCTGCTGCTGCGGTCTTATGGGTACTATACAGAGGGTCTTGTACTGGGCGGCCTGTGCGCAATGCTGGGGCATACCTTCCCCGCAATCCTGGGCTTTCGCGGGGGCAAGGGCATTTTAAGCGGTCTGTTTGTCGCTTTGACAGTGGACTGGCGGATTGCCCTGATTATTCTGGGCGTATTTTTAATTGCCTATTTGCTGACGGGATATGTGTCCCTGGGTTCTACCCTGGCGGCGGTTGCCTTTGCGCTGTGCTTTGTGATACTCCACGGGGACAATGCCGTGGTATGTGTATGCGGCGTAGCGATGGGACTTCTGGCGGTATTCATGCACCGGCAGAATATTAGCCGTCTGCTTCGGGGCGAGGAACGGAAGACCAATTTACTGGGAAAGGGGAAAAAACAATGAAGGTTGCAGTGGTAGGCAGCGGCGCATGGGGCACAGCCCTGGCAATCCGCCTGCACAAAAACGGCCACAAGGTGGTTCTGTGGACATTTGAAACGGATTTGATTCCCCAAATGACAGAAAAGCGTGAAAATCCCAGACTCCCCGGCGCAAATCTGCCGAAGGACATGGAGATTTCCGGAGCATATGACTGTGTGGCAGACTGCCAAATGGTGGTAATTGCCTGTCCGTCCTTTCCCATTCGCAGTGTGTGCCGGGGGATTGCCCCGTATTTGGACAAGGAAGCAGTGGTGGTGTCTGTCGCCAAGGGCATTGAAAGCGGAACCCTGCTGCGCATGAGCCAGGTGGTTCAGGAAGAAACCGGCCACAGGGTGGTGGTGCTTACCGGCCCCAGCCATGCAGAGGAGGTGGCGCTGGATATGCCTACCGGCTGTCTGGCCGCCTGTGAGGACAGGGCTATGGCGGAATTTGTCCAGCAGGCCTTCGTGTCTGACGCCTTCCGCATCTATACCAGCCCTGATGCCGTGGGAGCGGAGCTGGGGGCAGCGCTGAAAAATGTCATTGCCCTTTGCGCCGGTGTTACCGACGGACTGGGCTATGGGGATAACACCAAGGCCATGCTGATGACCAGAGGGCTTACGGAAATTGCCCGGCTTGGGGTGGCCATGGGAGCGAAGAAGGACACCTTTGCCGGCCTTGCCGGTGTGGGAGACCTCATTGTAACCTGTACCTCCGTACACTCCAGAAACCGCCGGGCCGGTATCTTAATCGGCCAGGGGAAAACCCCGGAGGAGGCCATGAAAGAGGTGGGCGCTGTAGTGGAGGGGTATTATGCAGCCCAATCCGCCTGGGAGCTGTGCCAAAAGCAGGGGGTTGAGATGCCCATTGTCCGTGCGGCCCACGCCGTGCTGTATGAGGGCGTCAGCGCCGCAAAGGTGGTAGAGACGCTGCTGCACCGCAGCCCCAAAGCCGAGTCTGAGGACGCCGGCTGGCTGTAAGGAAATACAATAATCGGGTGAACCGTTGGGTTCACCCGATTTTCTGTTTATAGGGTTTTGCCTGTTTTTCTTTCGTAGACCTGGGCGCCCTTTTTTACCAGGAACCAGCCCAGAATGCCGATGCCGATGCCCATGACAACGGAGAACAGCACGTCGGTGGGATAGTGGACGTACAGATACAGCCGGGAGAAAGCGATGAGGCTTGCCAGAATCAAGGCGGGGATACCTGCCTTGCGGCTGTGAATGGTCAGCACCGTGGCGGCCTCAAAGGAGGCCAGGGTGTGGCCGGAGGGGAAGGAGAAATCATGCTGGGCTTCAATCAGCAGCTTGATCTGCCTGCCAAAATGCTGAAGCTGATAATCGTAAGGGCGGATTCTGGCAAACAGGGGCTTCATGGTTACGTTGCAAACCAGCAGTCCGATGATCAATGCTGCGCCCATGCCCAGACCAATTTTGCGGCACTTGGGAATGAACAGCAATACTGCGGCAATGGCAATCCAGAAGATGCCGGCGTCTCCCAGTAAGGTAATGACGGGCATTACCGCGTCCAGAAAGCCGCACCACAGGTTTTCGGCAATCCAATCCAAAATCGGCAGGTCAAAATGCTCTGCCAAAAAGCTGAAAATATCCATATGTTATTACTCCTTTTCTTCTGCAAATACGGCGTACAGTGTCATAGGCTCCAGGGGCGCTTCCCCGGATACAGCGGCGGATCCGGTTTCGTTGGGGGTGAACAGAACCGTCATGGTGATTTTGCCGTCAGCAGCGGTATCCCGCTTTGCCCAGCCCTGGAACACCTGACCCTGGGGGGCGGTGATTTCCGGAAGGGCAACGGTTTTGGCATCGGCGCTGACCATTTGGCTGGCCACCACGGTGTCGGCGTTTTGGAAGGTCAGCCGCACTTGCTGAACCTGCTCCTGCACAGGAATGTTGGTGTACTGGGTAACCAGATAATCTCCTGCGGCGTTTTTGGTAAAGAAGTAGGTTTTGCACATGGGTACTTCTTTAATACCGCTGGAATAACTGCCCCGCACAATGTTCATCTGCAGGGAAACCCGAACGGAGAAGAAGCTGTCGCTGTACCGATAGAATTGGTCGACGGCAAATTTGTCCGCCACAAAGGAATAGCTCTTGTAGTCCTGCAGGAAGGGATAGGTGCCGCAGATGTCCTTATACACCTGGGAAGAAGAATCGAAATACTTCCGCAGATCCCGGGTGGAAATGGCCCGAATGGCATAGGCTGCGTCTGCCTGGGCAGCGCCCAATGCCAATTCCTTTTCGGCCTGGGACATTTTTCGGGCAGGGGGGAGATCTGCTTTGTAAATTCCCGTTTCGGTATCCAATACCAGGCTCAAAGGATTCCCTGCGGAGTCCGTTGCGGTAACAGTGGGCGGCATCAAAAGACCTGTAACCTGTTGCTGCTGGGCCTGATAGCCGTGCAGCCCTTCCGGCAAATAGGCTTCCACACGGGTGGACACGGTGCGTATGGTGTAGCTGCTGTCCAAAGCAACGCCGTTGACATACACAGTGCAGCCTACCGGCGTTTCTACAATGACACTGTGGTTCTTTTGGAGGAACAGTTCGATTTTCCCCAACTCCCATGTGGCAATTTCCGTCTGGGCATTGGTGCCGCCGGTGAGAAGGAAGGTGGCGATTTTTTCTTCTCCCAGACGGACGATGTACTTGTGGTCGTTGGAAAGACCGGCGGAGGTTTCCATGTAGGTCAGCTGCTGGTTTCCGATTTTCTCCGTCATGTACTGGGCGAAAGTTTCCTTGGTTTCAAAGGGAAGCTCCGAAAGTCCTGCCTGGGCATACAGGCTTTCCCAATCGGGATTGGCAAACAGCTGGGCAAATACCTGCTGCGCCTTTTGCTCCGGCTGGGAGGCCTCGTAGCGAATCAGCCAGCTGCGCAGGGGAGAAAGCACGCACACCATGGCAATGGCAAACAGGGCAATCAAACAGCCGTAAAGGATATAGAAAATTTTCGTGCCCCTGGAAACAGGCTGCTTCGCCTTGGGGGTGAGTTCCTGATTCGCAATTTCCTTTGCAATCATTTCTTTCTGTTCCATTTCTCACCCCTCACTTTCTTCCGGCTTGACCATAAAGAAGGTGGGCATAGGCCGGGGATTCTTTTGGAGCATGGAGTGGCTGTTGACCATGGTCAGGCTGCCTGGTTCGCCGTAGCGGCCGTAGGTGTCCTTGTAGTACATGATGGAGGAGGAGCCGCCGTCCAGATTACAGGCGTTGACCGCCCCGTATTCCACCATAATGTTGGTCAAATCCGAGTAGGTACCCCCCAGAGAGCTGGCCTGCCGACCGTCGATACACACGAAAATCACAGCGCCGTCGGCTCGCTGGCCGATACCGGTACGGGGGTTGTAGCCGGAGTTGCTGCTGTATTCAATCTGGTTGACAACGCCGTTCATCAAAAGTACAGGGCCGAAGCAACAGCCGTCGCGGATTTTCAGCTCCTTGGCCCGGGTCTGGTTCATAGAGCTGGCGACCACCAGCACATTGTCCTCGTTGAAGCCTACGAAGCCTTCGTAGTTTCTGCCATCGTCCCACATCACCTCACCCTTGGAGATGACCATGCCGATGGGTTTGCTGCCGATATAGGAGCCCATAGTGCCGTCGTCGTTAAAGGCGCCGGCGTTGATACCGGCGATGGCCCCCTCTTTTTTAATCTGCACGTCAATCCGTGTACCCTTGGTGCTGTTTTTGAAATCCCGGGTGGAGGTAGCAAGGTACACCTGGGAGGGGTCGCGGATAACCATCACATGGGCGGTAAAGGTACTGCCGTAGACGGTTTCGATGCGGATTCCGTCGGGATAGTCCTTCCATTCGTCCCCGGCGGGGCTGCCCATATTCACAATGACCTGGGAGGCGTCGGAAAACTCGTCGGGCAGGGGCGTACCCACATCGGCGCGGATTTGCTCCACCGCTTCGCGCCCCAGGAACAGCCCCGGCACCCATTTGGTGGCGCTGGCCTCCAGCAGGGACATAGTCAGCACGTTTCGCGCGCTGGGGGACGGACCGTTGAAAATCAGATTCAGAACCAGACACAGCCCAACAAGAGCCATGGCGATTACCGTGAAAAACACAAGAAGACTGCGCAGTAGAATCCGTACAGCTTTGGGCATTTGTTTTTTCATAAATCTACCTCATTGTATGTTGCTTGTTTTCTTGCTGCGAAATACCCAGCGCTGCTGAATGATATAGCTGATAAAGAACAGAATCATCATGATAACAACATGAATGACAGTACGCAGCGCCGTGGCTTCCGGGGCGACGGCGAGCAGGACGTAAGCTGCCTCGTCCAGCGCCCACTGAACAGCCATCTGCCCCAGCATCAGGGTGAAATACCGGGTCATAGACCGCCCCAAAGAGGCGTGGCTGTGAAATACCAGCTTCCGGTTTACCAGATAGTTCAGCACAGAGGATAGCACCCGGGAGGGGACGAAAGCTGCCGCTGTCAGCAGATTGTCTGCCACCAGGTCGGCAAAAACGTCGGTGAGCAGGGCGTACAGCGAGGTTTCTACCACGGAGCTGATTAAAGAGCTGGCGGTGTAGCGGAAAAAGTGGGAGAGAATCAGCTTGTAAATCCGCCAGGAGTCCCGCACGGCCCGGAAATGACTGCTTTTGTTTTCCTCGATGTAGACGGTGCGGATTTTTACCTCGTCAAAGGGAATGTCCAGAGTTTTCATGGAAAGCAGCATATTGGTTTCGTACTCAAACCGCTCTCCGGCGATGGGAAGAAGGGCGCGGATATCCGCTGTGGGAATGGCCCGCAGACCGGTTTGGGTATCGGAAATGGTCATGCCCACGAAAATTTTGAAAATGAAAGAGGTGATGCGGTTCCCACTGCGGCTTCTGGCAGGCACGTCCTTTTGACTGAAATCACGAACCCCCAGGGTTTGGCGGCCGGTTTTCAGCATATGCTCTGCGCATCTGCGGGTATCCTCCGGGTGGTGCTGGTTGTCCCCGTCTACGGTAACCACCCCTGCATAGTCGGGGCGGTTTTCCAAGAACCAGCGGAAGGCGGTTTTCAAAGCTGCGCCCTTGCCCTTATTCTCCGGGTGGTGCAGCAGGTGCACCTCCGGGTGGGTGGCGGCGGTTTCAAAATAGTGGATATTTTCCGGCTTGCTGCCGTCGTTAATCAAAATGATGTCGGAAAAGCCGTATTCCAGCAGGCCGTCAATCACTGCCAGCAGCTTTTCGTCCGGGTCCAGAGAGGGGAGTACCACACTGATGTTTGTAATTTTTTCCATAGTGGCTCCTTTCTTTCGCAAACAAAATGTAGGTTGCTGTAAAACAGCAACCTACATTATAGCACAAAAAATCTTCAATAGGAAGTCCGAAGGAGAAAAAAAGCACAGGAAAATTCAGAAAACCCCTTATTTGTCGTCCACCAACCGGGTTTTGTCCAAATTGGCGCGGAAATAGTACACAGAGGTAAGCACACTGCACAGCAGCCACCCGGCAGGGTAGCCCATGGCAATGGGGATAATTTCGTTGCATATACGGGACATACAGAACAGATATACCTGCCGGAAGGCCACGAAGCTTAACAGCATGGTAATCATGGGGACCTTGGCGTTGCCTGCGCCCCGAAGCGCGCCGGAATAAATCTGGTTGAAGCAGGTAAGCACGTAAAAGGGAGAAAGCCATCGAAGCAGCAGCGTGCCGTATTCCACAACCTCCGGCTTGTCGTTGAAAAACGCCACGATTTGCGGGGCGAATATCAGCACCGGCACCGTCAGCACAGCGGTAACCGCTACGGAAAGCAAAATGGAAACCGTTACGCCCTTTCTGGCCCGGGCAGACTGGCATTTGCCCAGGTTCTGCCCCACGAAGGTGGTGGAGGCAAGGGAAATGGACTGCATGGGCAGAAACAGGAGCTGGTCGACCTTAGCATAGGTGGTCCAGCCGGACATACAGTCCTCTCCGAAGAAGTTGATATAGGACTGAACAAAAATGTTGGAAAAGGCGGTGATTGCCATTTGCAGTCCGGCAGGGATGCCTACGGTAACGATGCGCTTGAGCATATCCCAGTGGATTTTCAGCTTGGTAATTGACAGACGGATACAGCTGGTTGTGCGCAGCAGATTGATGCACACCAAAACGGCGGAGATGCCTTGAGAAAGAACTGTGGCAAGGGCCACGCCCTCCACGCCCATGTGCAGAACCAGAACAAATACCAGGTCCAGCACGGTGTTCAGCAGGGCGCACACCACCAGATAGTAAAAGGGCCTTTGAGAATCCCCCACCGCCCGGAGAATACCTGCGCCGATGTTATACACCATCAGCCCCAGAAGACCGGCAAAATAAATCCGCAGGTAGGTGGTGGCGGCGGGAATCACCGTTTCCGGCATGTTGATAAAGTCCAGCATGGTGGGTATCATCAAAATGCCAACGGCGGTAAACACAACGCCCAGAAGCAATGTCATGGTAATGGCGGTATGTACGGTGTCCTGCACCTTGTCCTGCCTTTGCGCACCGTAGTATTGACTGATGACCACACCGGCGCCGGCGGAGAGTCCCATAAAGAAGCCGATTAAGGTGTTGATAATCGGCCCCACGGTACCCACGGCGGAGTAGGCCTCGTTGCTGACGAAGTTACCCACCACCCAGGTGTCTACCATATTGTAAAGCTGTTGGAAGATGTTGCCCGCCAAAAGAGGCAGGGAGAAGGATATGATATGGCGCAGGATATTTCCCTGTGTCATATCCACGTCCTGCTTCCGACGGGGAGCAAGGGGTTTGGATATGCGCTGTTTCAGTGGCACTTTGATACGCCTGCCTTTCTTTATACTGCCATTATAACAGAAAGCGGGAGGTGGTGCAACCAATTTCATAAAAAGCAAAAAAATTCCCGGAATACTTTCGTATTTCGGGAATTTTTATGCAGTTTCTTGGGAACGGAAAATCAGACAGCCCGCTCAACCTTGTTGGAACGGAGGCATCTGGTACAGGCGTACACATGGCACGGAGTTCCGTTGACAATCGCCTTGACCCGCTTTACATTGGGCTTCCAGGTACGGTTTGCACGTCTGTGGGAGTGGGAAACCTTAATACCGAAGGTAACGCCCTTGCCACAATAATCACACTTAGCCATTCACTGCACCTCCTTCTCCTAAATAAGTCATTTCATAAGCGCCTTTTGCAAGCGCTTAGATATGATAACAAAGATTGGCGAAAAAAGCAAGCATTTTTTTTAGTTTTTTTCATTTTTTCAAATTTGTGTTGCTATTGTGCCCCAAAAGGGCTATAATGACAGAAAAAAAGAGAGGAAGTGCCGGGTTATGAACAGTATCCACAGCGTACCGCTGACAAAGCTGGTGGAAGAATTCCGTTTGGAAGTGGTGTATGCCGCTACGGATTATGACGCCATACACCTTACGGTGGAGGACGTGGCAAGACCGGGACTGCCCCTTGCCGGCTGTTTTGACCATTTTGAGCCTGCCCGTTTGCAGGTGATTGGCAATGCAGAAATGGGGTATCTTTCCAAGCTGACGGAGGACAAGCGGCGCGCCATTTTGGACAGGCTGTTTTCCTATAAATTCCCTGCGCTGCTGCTGGCGCGGGGCTTCGCCCCGGACAGCCAATGTCTGGAAATGGCGAAAAAGCATGACATTACCCTGCTGCGAAGCAAAATGGTTACCTCCACCGCTATTTCCGCCATCATTACCTATCTGAAGGCCGCCCTTGCCCCCTGCATTACCCGCCATGGGGTGCTGATGGAGGTTTACGGTGAGGGCGTTCTGCTCATCGGCGACAGTGGTATCGGCAAAAGCGAAGCGGCTGTGGAGCTGCTGAAGCGCGGCCACCGGTTGATTGCCGATGATGCGGTGGAAATCCGGAAAATTTCTGAAAGCTCCCTGGTGGGTACGGCGCCGCCGCTGATTCGCAATTATATTGAACTGCGTGGCATCGGCATTATCAATGTGGCGAAGCTTTACGGCATGGGCGCTGTCAAAGCGGAAAATGAAATTAATCTGGTGGTGAACATTGTCCCCTGGAACAACCAACAGGTGTACGACCGCCTGGGTCTGGAGGACCAGCACATGGAAATTCTGGGGGTAAATATCCCCATGAATACCATACCCATCACCCCCGGCAGAAATCTGGCGGTGATTTTGGAGGTTGCGGCCATGAACAACCGCCAGCGCACCATGGGTTACAATGCCGCGCTGGAGTTTACGGAGCAAATCAGCCGCCATTTTGACGAGGAAGCCGGAACGGTATGAAGGAATTTACCATAGGAGCAAACGATGCCGGTCAGCGCCTTGACCGCTTTCTTGCCAAGGCAGTACCTCTGCTGCCTGCCTCCCTGGCCCAGAAATATATCCGCCTGAAGCGGATTAAGTGTAACGGCGGCAGAGCCCAGCGGGATACCCGCCTGCAGCAGGGCGACGTGCTCCAGCTTTACATCAACGACGAGTTTTTCGACAAGCCCCGGCAGGACAATGCCTTTTTGACGGTGGCAACGCCCAAGCTGAACATCGTTTACGAGGACAGTGAGATTCTGCTGGTGGACAAGCGGCCTGGTCTGGCGGTGCATCCCCATGACGGCGCAGAATACGGCAGAACCCTTATTGACCACATACAGGCGTATTTGTACCAAAAGCGGGAGTGGAATCCCCGGGGGGAGAATGCTTTTACCCCGGCGCTGTGTAACCGGATTGACCGTAATACCGGGGGCATTGTGATCGCCGCAAAAACGGCGGAGGCCCTGCGGATTATGAACCAGAAGATCAAGGACAGGGAGCTGGATAAGCGGTATCTTGCCATTGTGGAGGGACTTCCCAAGCCAAGGGAGGGCTGCCTGAAGGGCTATCTGTTCAAGGATTCCCAAAAGAATCGGGTGTATGTAACGGATACGCCCCAGCCCGGCGCAAAAACCTGCCAGACCAATTACCGGGTGCTGGCTACGGAAAAGGGGCTTTCTTTGGTGGAGTGCGAGCTGATTACCGGAAGAACCCACCAAATCCGCGCCCAATTTGCCCATGCGGGCCACCCCCTGCTGGGGGACGGAAAATACGGCAAGCTTAAGAAAAACGCGGAACGCAGCTACCAGGCTCTGTATTCCTATAAGCTGACTTTCTCCTTCACTACGGAGGCAGGAAGCCTTGCCCACCTGCAGGGGAGGAGCTTTCAGGTGGAGGATGTGGACTTTGTCAGGGAGTATTTTCCCAACAGCAAACTGTAACATAAAGAAAAAAGCACCCGCCGGAAAACCGGCGGGTGTTTCCTTTATTTTCCGGGGAAAATCAGAGTAACCTTAAATAAATCCCCGTCCACAAGCAGCTGCAGCTGCCCGCTTTGGGCTTCCATAAGGTTTTTGGCAATGTTCAGGCCTAATCCACTGCCCTCGCTGTTACGGGCGGTATCTCCACGGACAAACCGCTCCAGCAGCTCGTCGGCGTGGATGAGATTGGGCTCCCGGGAAATGTTTTTCAGGGAAAGCAGAACCCGGTCGTCAAGAGCAACCAAATCCACGTACAGCCGCGTGCCGGGAAGGGCGTATTTTACGGCGTTGCTCAACAGATTGCTTAAGATACGCCACACCAGCCGCCCGTCCGCCCGGATATAGATGGGCGCTTCCGGCGGGAAAAAGACGGGGGTAATTTGGGCGGCCTCCAGCTTGTCGGAAAATTCTCCCAGGGCTTGGTTGACGGTTTCCGCCGCATTCAGACGGGTTAGGTTTACGGATATGTTTCCGGTGCTGACCTTGCTTAATTCCAGCAAATCCTCTATCAGCTTTTTCATACGCGTGGACTGCCGGGATAAAACATCCAGATACTCCTCCGCCTGCTGGGGCGTATGGGGCTTTTGCAGCAAATCCACAAAGTTGATGATGGAGGTCAAGGGGGTTTTGATGTCGTGGGTAACGTTGGTAATCAGCTCGGATTTCATACGTTCGGAGCGTGTTTCGTGCTCTGCCGCCAGCCGGGCGGTTTCCGACAGGGCGTTCAGGGACTGGGCCAATTCCCGATAGCTGCCCCGCAGATACCGGGTGGAGATTTTGTAGTCCAGATTGCCGCTGCTCATGCTGTTGACGCCTTTTATCAACAAACCCAGGCAATACGCGCCGTAAAGCACCACGCAAAGGCTAAGTCCAATGGCAAAGCACAGCAGGGCGGTAAACAGAATGCTTCCATTCCGGGCGAGAAACGCCATAGCCACCACGCCACCGCCGGTAAACAGGGAGATGAGAAGCCACTGCCAAATTAGGGGAAGCAGCCGAAACAAGGAGGCAATTCCCTTGCAGAGAAAGCGGATACCCCGGCCGAACCGAATGAGGCACCAATACAATCCCGTGTGCCGCCACCAGTACAGGCCCGGCATCTTGCTTTGGGCGGCAATGGCGTAGATAAAGCCGATTATCGGCAGAGTGATGCCCAACAGATTCACAAAGCCGAAGCTCAGGCTGCCGGGGTGTGGACCTTCGATTTCAATCCATCGCTGAAGGGACACAAAGGACCAGAGCATCAGGGCTTCACAGCCGGCGGCCAGCAGCAGATAGATGTCCAGCGGAATCCGGTTGAGGGCACCCGGACGCAGGCTGCCGTTTTTGTCAATGCCGGCGGTCCACAGCAGATATACCAGTCCGGCGCAGAAGAGAATGAGGCCCACTGCCAAAATGGCAATACAGGCATATCGGTAGGGGTACAGGCTGGTCAGTATGTGGAAGGAGCTGTTTTCCAGCACCTTTTCCTGCAAGGAAACCTGAACGGTGTATTCCGGGGCTTCAAAATAATACAGGTAATAGGAAACCAGTCTGCCGTTGACCCAGCTGGTTTCCTGGCGGTAGAACAGGTAATCCTCCGGGGCGGGAGTCTCCGAAAAATCGGCGCTTTTTTCCTTATCCGGCTCGGTAACCGCATCCGGGGGAGCCTCCTCCTTCTCGCTGGGAGGATTGGCCGAGACAATGGGATAAAGAGGGGCAAGGGTAAAGGTTTCTACATCAGCAGGGTTTTCCAGTGCGGATTGCGCGCCGAATTGGGAGAGAATCTTTCCGTCCTGGGATAGCTGAACATGCCAGTAGTGGGTATCGCTTCGCTGGGCGGGGTCCTGGAAGAGGGTGCTTTTCAGCACATAGGGAACATCGCCCAATTCCTCCGCTGCATAGAGACTGGCATAGCTGGTGGCGATGCTTTTGGAGATGGACAGGTATTCATGGCTTTGCAGCTCGTTCAGACTGTTCACATACAGGCCTGCGCCTTCAATGGCCACGATGCCGGCGGCACCTGCCAAAGCGATTGCCACGGAAATCGCAGTGAGGAAGATGACGAAAAATTTTACCAGAATGCTATGCTTCACCGGTTAGCCACCCCCTTCGATTTTGTAGCCCTGTCCCCATACCACCTTCAGGTATCGGGGCTCGGAGGGGTTGATTTCAATTTTTTCCCGCAGGTGGCGGATATGTACGGCCACAGCGCCTTCACTGCCCAGAGCTACCTCCTGCCACACGGCTTCGTACAGCTCCTTGGTGGAGTACACCTTTCCGGGATTTTGCATCAAAAGCTTGAGAATGCTGTATTCCGTGGGAGTCAGGTTCACGGCTTCGCCCTCCACCGTTACGGTTTTGGTGATGTCGTTGAGGCAGATGCCGCCAATGCGCAAATCCGTCTGGCTGTCGTCAGACTGACTGCCTAATGTGGCGTACCGCCGCAGATGAGAGCGCACCCGCGCCAAGACCTCGTCCAGGACGAAAGGTTTGGTGATATAGTCATCTGCTCCCATGTTCAGTCCCAGCACCTTGTCCTCGGTTTCGGACTTGGCAGTGAGCAGAATGATGGGCACGTTGGAGATTTCCCGAATTTTCTTGGTGGCAGCAATGCCGTCCATTACCGGCATCATTACGTCCAGAAGCACAAGATGAATGGTTTGCTGCTGTATGATTTCCAGTGCCTGCTTTCCGTTGCCCGCTTCAAACAGCTGATACTCCGGGCAGGAGAGGTAAATTTTCAGCGCGCTTACGATATCCGGCTGGTCATCGCAAATGAGAACGTTATACATAGTAGCGCCTCCCGAGGATTCTTTGACTCCATTATAACAGCCTTTTGCCCAATAGGAAAGCGTTTTTTCAAAAAAGACGGCCTGTTTCCACGCCGTTTATCCGATTCAAAATAAATTTTGTATAGCGCGCCTTTCTTCGGGCATACTATGGGTGGACAAAAAAAGCACTGCTTTTTCCTTTGCGACGGCAGAAGAAAAACAAGTACATTTTTTGTCAAGTGTGTCGCCGCAAGCGCAGCGGTAAGATGCGAAATGGCGGACAGGAACAGTCCGCCTGTCCATAGAAACAGCAGTCCGCACAGGACTGCTTTTCTTATTTCTAGGGGTGAGAAAACGAATAAAACACAATATGCTGTGATGTGCCAAAAATCAGAGCAGAATTTGTGAAATATTCCTCGGAGAAAAGGCGTTGTGCAAGGGCGAAAGCTGTGGTATAATTGCAGTAACTGACGATTTTTATCAAGGAGCAGGCAATGAACACAGAAACCATTACCATTGAACAAGACCAGCTGCAAAAGCTTTTGGCAACTGCCAGCGGCGACAGCGCCCTGCTTTATCTGTACCTGCGCGGCGGCAATGACCTGGCCGGAGCGGAAAAGGCATTGCAGTTTACTGCCACCCGGCTTTCTGCAGCGACAGCAACACTGCGGCAGCTGGGCCTGTGGCAAGAGCCGGCCAGAGGTGTGATTGTTCCCGGGGAACGGCCCAATTATTCGGAAAAAGATGTCCTGTCCGCCATGGACAGCGATGGGGGTTTTCGCCTGCTCTACGGAGAAATTCAACGCCTTTTGGGCAGAAGCCTGAATACCGAGGAGCTGAAAATCCTGCTGTCCTTTGAGCGGTATCTGGGACTGCCCCAGGAAGTGATTTCCCTGCTGGTTTCTTACTGCAAGGACAAGGCGCGGCTGAAGGGCAATCCCCGCAACCCCAGCCTGCGCGCCATTGAAAAAGAGGCCTATGCATGGGCGGAGCAGGGGATTGACACCATGGAAGAAGCCGTGGCCTACATACACGCCCAAAATGTCCGCAACTCCCGCATGGGCACGCTGAAACGGCAGCTGCAAATTCACAGCCGCAATCTGACGCCGGCAGAACAGCGCTACGCCCAAGCCTGGCTGGACATGGGTTTTGAGGACGGGGTAATTGCCCTTGCCTATGAAAAAACCTGCCTGAATACCGGCAATTTTAACTGGGCGTACATGAACAAAATCCTGTCCAGCTGGCACACCGCCGGCTTCAGGACGATAGAGGATATTCGCAACGGCGACCGAAAGGCTGCCTTACCCAAGGGGGCTTCCGGCAAGCTGGGACAGGCAGAGCTGGAGGCAATTCAAAGAGTGTTGCAGGAGGGATAAAAAATGGCATACAGCGCAGATGTGCTTCGCCGCGCCAGAGAGCGGCTTGCCCGGGCCAAGGCAGACAGAGAATCGGAAAACCGTCAGCATTTGGCTCTTGCCTATGAAAAACAGCCCCGTCTGCGGGAGATTGACTGCCAGCTTCGCCGGACGATGGCGGTAGCGGCCCAGGCGGTGTTTTCTCAGGGGGCAGATGTACAGCAGGCTATGGAGCAGGCAAGGCAGACCAACCTACAGATGCAAAAAGAGCGCGGGGAGCTGATAGCCCGCTGCTTTGAGGAGGGCTTTCTGGACGAAACTCCCATCTGTACCCACTGCGGCGGCAGCGGTTATGTGGGAAGCAGGATGTGCGAATGTCTGGCAGAGCTGTGCCGGCAGGAGCAGAAAAAGGATTTGAGCCTGCTTTCCGGAGGCAAAGAGAGCTTCCAGCAGTTCAGTCTGGACTATTACCCAGACCGGTACGACAGTAATTTAGGGGCAAGTCCCCGGGCAATTATGGAGAAAAATTTCCAAAATTGCCGCCGGTATGCCACCACCTTTACCACCAGTTCCGGAAATTTGCTGTTCATTGGCGGAACGGGACTGGGCAAGACCTTCCTTTCTGCCTGCATTGCCCGGACGGTGTCAGACAGGGGCTACAGTGTGGTGTATGAGACCGCACCCCGGCTGTTTTCCGTTTTGGAGCAGGCGAAGTTCTCCGGCCGGGAGGAAGCCCGGGGGGAAGCGGAAAAGTATATGGCCTGCGATTTGCTGCTGATTGACGATTTGGGCACAGAGTTGCCGGGGCAGTTTGTAACGGCGGCGCTGTACAGCCTGCTAAACGAACGGCTCTTGGCGGGTAAGCCCATGGTGATTTCCACCAACCTGAATGTGGACGAGGCAGCCAGGCGGTATTCTCCCCAGATTGCTTCCCGCCTTCACGGAAATTTCTCCCGACTGACCTTTGTGGGCGAGGATATTCGGGTAAAGAAAAACAGAGGACTGTAACATGGCAAACGAATTTTACGCCCTGATGGGGCGGATGCGCTACATCGCCCGTTGGGGCTTGATGCGCAATACTTTTTCCGAGAATATTCAGGAGCACAGCCATCAGGTGGCGGTGCTGGCCCATGCCCTGGCGCTGATTCGTCGGGACATTCTGAAGCTGGATGGTCCGCAACCGGACAGATGCGCTGTAGCGGCGCTGTATCACGACGCTTCGGAGATTCTCACGGGGGATTTGCCTACGCCGATTAAGTACTATAACCCCGATATTAAGGGGGCCTACAAGCAGGTGGAGCGGATTGCCGGGGAGCGGCTGCTGACCATGCTTCCGCCCCAGCTTCGGGACAGCTATGCCCCTCTGGTTCTGGAGGATGACGAGACGGTTTTGCCCATTGTCAAGGGGGCGGACAAGCTGTCTGCCTATATTAAATGCATCGAGGAGCAGAAGGCGGGCAATACGGAATTTGATTCCGCTGCCGTGCAGACCATGGCGGCCATGAAGGCTATGGCGTTGCCGGAGCTGGACTGGTTTATCGAGAACTGTCTAAAGCCCTTTGAGCAGAATATTGACCAGCTATAACACTTGACGGAGCAGGGAAAGTGTGATACCATAGCTGGGCGCCACGCTGGTATGGTGGAACAGGTAGACACAAGGGACTTAAAATCCCTCGGAGTAAAATCCGTACCGGTTCGATTCCGGTTACCAGCACCAAGAACAGCATGACCCTAGGGGGGTCATGCTGTTCTTTTTTTGGAGGAGACCGGAATCGAACCCATAGCAGAGCAACACCCCGGTGGGGTGTTGCTGCCACCAGTTCAAAAACTGGTGGC
>JAZOQT010000006.1:0-34950 GCA_045656245.1 Faecousia sp. | reverse complement strand
AGTTGGAAAAACATAATGAAAATTGTTTTTTGATTGACTGGCTTACAGTTACTTTTAAAAGTGATTCGGTTTCATCTTTGCAATTTAAACTAGGTTTACTTAGTGTTCCCTGGGAGTATAAAACGAAGTTTGTAAATGGTTATCCTCAACAGGCATTTTTTTCTAATATCACAATTCGTTACGGCGCTGATAACCCTGTTTTTTATTCAGAAGAAAATAAAAAACGTGATGATATGGGTATTTGTCTTGATATGTCCGGTAAAGGTTGCCGTTCTTTTGAAACATATAGTTCTATATCTTGGTTTGATTTGTTTGATGTTATTATTCAATCCGGTGGTAATGTAACCCGACTTGATTTGGCTTATGATGACCATGTGGGTGCATTGGATATTTATCGTATTGCAAATGATGTTAAAGATAGATATTATGTTTCAAAAAGTATTAAATCTATGATTATATGGTCTGATGACCAGGACGAGGATATTCAAGGTTGTACTGTTGAAATTGGTTCTAAAAAATCACCTGTTTTGATTCGTATATATGATAAAGCCGCCGAACGTGGATATGATCATAATCGGCATTGGGTTCGTGTGGAGTGTCAGCTCCGGCATGAACGTTCAGCTGAAGCTTTACAACAATTACATAACCAAGAATCAATTGGTATTGTTGCTGCAGGAATTTTGAAAAATTATTTAACTTTTCGAGTTCCCTCTTCAGATAGTAATCGTTGTCGGTGGCCTATTGCTGAATACTGGAAGAAACTTTTGCATGACGTAGAAAAAATTTCCCTCTGGCAAGCTCCGGGTGAAGAATATAATTATTCTAAAGGTGAAAATCATTTGGTTGAACAGTACGGTCAGATGCTTCAAGCTTATGATATGATGCATGGTGGTTTGTCGTCTCTTTTGCATCGTTCGTATAAGGCTCATCCTGTTTTGAAACCTAAATATGAGGCTGCTGTTCAAAAGTATCGTTATGATGAGGCAATTAGGCGTGAAATGCGTCGTGCTCAGATGGCAAGTTGGGGCTTCGATGTTCCCGATGAGCTGCCCTGGTCTAATGAAGAACAGTCTGATTTTGCTGTGCTTCTTGCAGATGACCCAAAATGTCCATTCTAACGATACAAAAAAATCCTATTTTGTTGCGTTCGATTTGTTTAAGGGTATTTTCAAGAAATTTCGGGCGGCACCACTTCTCTACTGCGAAACTTTGCAGATAAAAGGTAAAACCGGCAGTTTCCTGCCGGTTTCTGTTATTATAAAGATGCGTTATCAGCAGAATATAGATAGATCTTCTCCAATTCTTTCTTGTTTCGGCCGGTCGTCAGCCAGCATACAACAATACCCAGCACTGCAGCGATTGTCATTGCAAAGCGATAGCCTACCAGCTCCCCCAGCGCACCGATAAGCAACGCGCCGATACTTCCGGCAATACACGATATCGCTCCGGAAAATGCATTAACTCTCGCACGGTACGTTTCCGGCATATATTGCTGAATGGAGCTTGACCGCACCGTAGCGCTGTTTATTCCCAGAAAACCGCATAGACTTCGATTTAACAGCATCAGCGGATATGGAAGCCACAAAAGCGCTCCATCCATCACATTATAGAACTGTTGAACGATGTATACAAATTTTCGCCGCTTCTGGGGTTTCATATTACTGTTGTAGCGGTAAAACCCGCCCAGGGATCTGCCGATAAACTCTACTGCAGAGAAATATGCATAAAGCTGCGCAGAAAATCCCGGCGTGGTTCGAAAGAACGCCACCTGGAGTGGTCCGCAGCCCATGTACATTCCGTTGCCGTAGGCGTCGTTTATATAGATATTTAGCAGCCCCTTCTCCCCTTTTAGGTAAGAAAAACCTTCCTTAAAGTCCTTAATCCACAGGGAAAGACCTATCTTTTCGCCAGAAAACGTAACTTTTTCGTCGATTTTTATGAAATTTTCCGTAATTGCAGCAAAAACCGACATTCCGGATTGAATAAAAAGTATATTTGCAACGCCTATGGTGTCCATAAGCAGCGCAGCCAAAGGCATCATCAGCACATTCAGTACAGGATACAGCATGGCGCTGACAGTATATCCCTTGTCTTCAAATCCCTCCGGTATCGTCTTGGGAAAAAAGCAGGTGTAGGCAAGTGAGTCAAGGGCGTTGACACAGTTGACAATCAGGGAAAAGACCAGGTACGTTGGGTAGGAAAATTCGAAGTTATGCAGATAAATGGCTGCAAGACAGTACATCAACGCCCCAAACAGATCACCGAAAACCAGAAACGGTTTACGGGGCAATCTGTCCATCACCGGAGCCAGCAGGATCGGCAGAAGAAAATGTGGCACAATCTGCAGCGCAGTCAGAAGCCCGGTGGCGAGTGTGCTTCCGGTTTTGTCAAACACCAAAAAGCTAAGGGCATAGCTGCCAGCGATACCGCCAATGGAACCAAATGTGCTGGCAAGGGTCAGCAATATATAATTTTTACGCCAAAGCGTTGGTTTTTTCATTCTGCCTCACCTCTATTTTTGGTGCATTATACTACAATCAATAAGATATTTTAATAATAAAAAAGTCTGCCCTTCCCTTTTGGAATCGGCAGACCTTTTATGCTTTGGGATGGCACTTTTGGTACACAGATTTTAGCTTCTGGTTGACCATATGGGTATACATCTGTGTAGAGGAGATGTCGCTGTGGCCCATGAGCTCCTGCAAAGAGCCAAGGTCTGCCCCGTTCTCCAGCAGGTGCACTGCAAAGCTGTGGCGCAGTGTGTGGGGTGTGATATCCTTGTCAATATGGGCGGTTGCCTGATAATGCTTCAGAATTTTCCAGAAGCCCTGACGGCTCATGCGCACACCGTTGACGTTGACGAAGAGCGCCTTTTCCTGGGGGTTAGCCACCATGGTATGTCGAACTTCTGTCAGATACACGGTAAGCGCCTTCAGCGCGCCGGGATACAGAGGAATTGCCCGGGATTTCTTTGCGCTGGAGCACTTGATGATTCCAAGCTCCAAATTTACATCGTCCAGATCCATGTCAATCAGCTCTGTAACACGAACGCCGGTGGCATACATCATTTCCAGCATGGCCTTATCCCGGTAGCCCTTGGCATCGATGCAAACGGGCTGCGAAAGAAGCAATTCAATTTCCCGTCCGGTGAGGATTTGGGGTAGCTTCTTCTCTCCCCTGTCCACGTGAATGTCCACAACGGGGGTGCGCTCCAGGAAGCCGGAGGAAACCACATAGCCATAGAAATTTTTCAGGCTGGCCAGACTACGGGACACCGTAGCGGCGGAGCGTCCTTCCTCTTCCAGGTGGGAAAGATAAGCGCTGATATTCAGTTGTGTAGCATCTACAACCTCGTGCTCCTCATTCGCCTTCAGCCAGTCAGAAAATTGGCGGATATCCCGAATGTAGGAAGCGATTGTGTTGGCAGATGCCTGTTTTACCTTTGTAAGGTAATTTTCATAGGCTTGAATCAAATCCAACATGAATATGCGTACCTTCCGTGCGTAATTATATGTGTAACCACAATGGTGTAACAACAAGAATGTCCAACAAAATCAAAATCGCAGCAGCCAGGAAAAAGCAAAGAGCTTCTCTTCCGAGAGCCTCTCTGCCGACAGAAAGCAGCCGCAGGCAAAACAGGTAAAAAAGCGGTGTCAGACCAATACCGGTAAATTGCAGGAGTAATCTTGCCAGCCAGCCCGCCGAGCCGTAGGCGGAGAAAATACAAAAGCCTGTAAACAAAAAGAAAGAGCTAAAAAGAAATGACAGTATGTATAGAAGCGGTCTCTTTTGAAAATACATTGCTCCCCACGCGAGGGTAAACGGCAGAAGTCCAGATGTAAAAAGTACAACTGGCTCTGCTTTATCAGCAATCAAAATTGGCGCGTCAATGGTAGCGGTTCTTGCAAAAAGTACGCCTACCACCAGCCCCAAACACCAGAAAAAAGCAAGACGCCAGCTGCTCGTCCGAAAGCAACGTGCAAGGCGCTTGCCCAGACTGTATAAATACATAGAACCCCCTCCCTGGGAAACATACAGGAATGGGAGCGCACTG
Source organism: Faecousia sp. (assembly GCA_045656245.1). Classification (GTDB taxonomy): domain Bacteria; phylum Bacillota; class Clostridia; order Oscillospirales; family Oscillospiraceae; genus Faecousia. The sequence goes on along the minus strand of JAZOQT010000006.1, from coordinate 30,896 downwards.
TAAAATCCGGTGAATATACAATGTTTGCAAAATATTCACATTGCTTAAATACTATACTCCAAAACCCCTGTAATTTCAAGCGAATTTGTCTGTTTTTACGATTTTTGTAAATAATGCCGATTCTTATGTCAACATCATTATGTCAACTGATGCAACTGTATTCGGGTAAAAATTTATCATTTTGCATGATTTGTCAAGATATTGGGTCATGCTCCCCTTGCCTCATACCAAATGTTGTTTATGCAAGTTTTCCTGCGAAAAATCGGATATGGGTAAATAATTTTTACCCATATCCTGCGGTTTGTGCAATTTAACGATACTTTTTGTGATGCATGGGTCTTTTCCGGGGTTTCTTCCCTTTCAAGCTGAAAAGGATCACTGCGCTGCACCCAAGCAGGGCCATAAGTGTGCCTGTTAGCACTCCGCTGTACTGCCCTCCAAATACCAGCGCGGTGGCGGACAGAAGCAAAACGATATACCCAAGTCCGCTTCCCAGCGCTGCAAATAAAAGCTTCTCTTTCGTTAGGTAGGATGCTATGATTGCCCCGATTCCTGCTGACAGAAGATGTATCACCGGTGAAAGAATATCCCCTGCATTTTCTCCAAGCCGTTCTCCGGAAATCATCCATGCCGAAATTGCAGCACCAAGAACGGCTATGAATAACGCCACGCCGATTCCTACGGCAATGCCGACAGGAAGCGGCAAAGGCCTTCCTTTCCCTTTTTTGAACATGTCCCTCTCCCCTTTCGTTACAGACTATGCACCACAAATATAAAAAGAACCGAGGCAGAAAACCTGCCTCGGTAAAAGTAGGAAACATTATTTGGACATTTGCGCAATGCAGCTTTCCAGCAATCTCTGCGCGTCTTCTTTGCTCTTGCCCACGGCGGTGTAGTAGAATTTGACCTTGGGCTCTGTTCCGGAGGGACGTGCGATGACACTGCCCTGCTCTCCCAGCACAAATTCCAGAACATTGGACTTGGGAAGGTCAATTTCAGTCTGCGTTCCGGTACGCAAATCTCTTGCAATGCTTGTGCTGTAATCCCGTACCAGGGTTACCTCTGCCCCGCCGATGACTGCGGGGGCATTGCTGCGCAAATCCGCCATCATCGCTGCGGCCTTCTCCATGGCGTCTGCGCCGGTCAATTCAATACTCTGTACGTGGGCAAGATAATAGCCGTAAGTGGCGTACAGAGCCTCCAGCGCGTCCAGAATGGTCTTTTCTTCCTGCTTCATGGTTGCGGCCAGCTCACACACCAGCATGGTGGCGACAATGGCGTCCTTATCCCGGGCGTAGGTGCCCTTCAGATAGCCGCAGCTTTCCTCAAAGCCGAACAGATACTTGCTTTCCTCGCCTTTTTCCTCCAATGCAAGAATCTCGCCGCCGATATACTTAAAACCGGTAAGCACTGCCTTCATGGTTACGCCGTAATGCTCTGCAATCCGGTCAGCCAGAGGGGACGAAACGATACTGCGCACTGTGATGGCGCCCTGGGGAATATCTCCCCGTTCGGTTCTGGCCTTGAGAATGTAATCCAGAAGCAGACAGCCCAGCTCATTACCGGAGAGCTTGCGGTAGCCGTCTCCGTCAGCCACCACGATGGCCACCCGGTCGGCATCGGGGTCTGTGCCCAGAATCACGTCCCAGTCCACATTTTTTGCAACCTTGTAGCATTCGTTCATGGCGGCGTCGGTTTCCGGATTGGGATACTCACAGGTCTTGAAGTCCCCATCGGGCTTGGCCTGACATTCTACAGTGGTGATGTTTACGCCAAGTTTCCCCAAAACGGCGTGGACAGGCTCCATGCCGGTGCCACACAGGGGGGTGTAGACGATGTTCAGGCCGGATTTTTTCACCAGTTCCGGGTTAATGGCCTCCTGCAATACAGTGTCGTAATACTTCTCCCAAAGGTCCTGGCCGATGTAGGATATCTTTCCCTCTGCCATGAATTCCCGGAAGGACTTTTCTTCCGGAACAAAGTAAGGAATTGTGCCAATCATTTCCGTTACAACAGCAGCAGGCTCATCGGTCATCTGGCAGCCGTCAGGACCGTAGCATTTGATGCCGTTATAGGCCCCTGCGTTGTGGCTTGCGGAAATCACAATGCCGCAGCCGCAGCCAAGCTGCCGCACGGCAAAGCTTAGCATAGGCGTCGGGGCAAGACGGTCGTACAGATAGGTGTGAATTCCCTTTTCTGCAAAAGCGACGGCGCATACCTCAGCAAACAGCTGGGAATTGTGCCGGGAATCGTAGCCGATGGCAGCGGTTTTTGGCAGCTGTGTGCCTGCCAGCCATGTAGCCATGCCCTGGGCTGCTCTGCGGACGGTATAGCGATTCAGGCGGTTGCTTCCCATACCCATAATGCCTCGCATACCGGCAGTGCCGAATTGCAAATCACTGCCGAATCGGCTTTTCAGTTCTTCCTCGTTGTTGGCAATTGCAGCAAGCTCCTGCTTCACATCGTCGGGAAGCCCGGCCCGGCACCAAAAATCATATCGTTCCATGTAATTCATAAGCAACCTCCTAAATTTTCCAAAAAAACAGCTCAAAAATCTTTTGAGCTGTTTTTCTATGTGTCAATTAGTTTTCTTCTGCAACAACAGAAGCTTTTGCTTCCTGGGCTTCTGCCAATGCGCGGAACTTCATGCGGGTGTCCCGAACCTGGTCCAAAGACAGAGAGATGGCCTCTTCAGTGCGGCGCAGAGCGTCGTCCATATATTCGTTGCTGGCCTTGCGCAGCATGGCAATTTTATCCTGGGTGTTTTCGTACATCTGCTGACACTGCTTCTTGGCTTCAACGTAGATGGCCTCCTGGGTTACCAGCTCGCTGGCCTGCTGCTGTGCCTGACGGACGATGGTCTCGGCCTCACGGCGGGCCTGGCCAATCAGCTCGTTCCGGGACTCCACAATGGTACGGGACTGCTTAATTTCTGCAGGCAACTGTGCGATGATCTCGTCCAGCATATCCAGAACCTTATCCCGTTCAAGAATGCACTTGTCTGCGCCAAGGGGCAGAGCGCGGGCATCTTGAATCATGTCGTACAGGGCACTGATGATGTCTTCGATGTGTTGCTCGTTCATTTTCTATTTCCTCCTTGATGTGTGGTAGATACACGCTTTATAAAGTCCGGGATAATCTGCTCCGGCAGAAAGTCGGACAGGTCTACATTGTAAGAACCGAGCTCCTTAACGGTGCTGGAGCTCATATACATGTACTCATGCTCTGCAGGGAGAAACATGGTATCCAGCTCCGGATTGATTTTGCGGTTAATCATAGCCATGGTAAATTCGTTTTCAAAGTCAGAGCCGGCCCGCAATCCCTTGACGATGACACAACCGCCCTTGCGCTTGGCGTAATCTGCCAGTAGCTCGTTGGAGCCGTCTACCTCCACGTTGGGAAGGTCGTCGGTAACCTTGCGAATCATCTGTATGCGTTCTTCGGCGGTGAACATTGGGTTCTTGCCGGAGTTGACCATGACACATACAATCAGCTTGTCGAAAATACCGGATGCCCGGCGAATGATGTTCAAATGACCGCTGGTTACAGGGTCAAAGCTGCCGGGATAGATTGCGATTTTCATAGACATAACCACTGCTCAATCCTTGCGGTACAGAGTGAGCAAAATCTTTCCGTATTTGTAATCTTTGGACTTGGTAAATCCGGGAAGCGTCAAGGGAATCTCCTTTCCCACAGGGCGTTCCGCAACTATTATACCACCAGATTGCAAAATGTCAATTTCTGATAGCTTTTTTAGTGAATTTTCTAAAAAAATTTCTGCATATGGGGGGTCTAACAGCACAATATCGAACTTTTCACGGCAAGTATCCAAAAATTGGAGATAATCCGCCCGGACAATTCTGCCCTCCCCTTCCATTTTGCACCGCTTCAGGTTTTCATTTATCAGCTTACAGGATTTTTCCGAGGAGTCCACGAACACAGCGTATTTTGCCCCGCGGCTAATGGCCTCAATACCCAGCTGTCCTGTTCCCCCGAACAAATCCAGAACCCGCTTTCCCGGCAGTTCAAAATGCAAAATGCTGAACAGGGCTTCCTTTACCCTGTCTATGGTGGGACGGGTGTCCAGCCCGTCCGGTGTTTTTAGGGATACGCCTCTGGCTTTTCCGGCAATGACCCGCATGGCTATTGCTCCCCTTCCTTGTGAAAATGATGATAAACAGCCGCCGCGGCATCTTTTGGTAATATCCGCTCCAATTCGTACAGTGAGGCCTGCTTAATTGCCGTAATGGACTGAAATGTTTTCAGCAATAACTGTTTGCGCTTTTGCCCGATTCCAGGTATATTGTCCAGCTGGGAGCGGCGCAGGCGCTTGCTTCGCAGGCTTCTGTGGTAGGTAATGGCAAAGCGGTGGGTTTCCTCCTGCATTGTACCAATGAGAGAAAATACGCCGGGGTTACTGTCAATGGCGATTTCCCTGCCCTCCGGGGTTACCAGTGAGCGGGTGCGGTGGCGGTCGTCCTTTACCATACCGAATACAGGAATGGAAAGCTCCAGCTCATGAAGGGCGTCCACAGCGGTTTTTGCGTGGTTCACGCCTCCGTCAATCAAAAGCAGGTCCGGTATATCAGAAAAGCCCGCATCCCCTGCTTTCAGGTGGGAAAAACGGCGTAAAACAACCTGACGCATGGAAGCATAGTCGTCCTGCCCGGCAAGTCCCTCCAGCCGAAACCGCTTATAGTCGCCTTTCTTTGGTTTTCCGTCCACAAAAACCACCATGCCGGCAACGATGTCCGTACCGGAAATGTTGGAAATATCAAAGGACTCCATGCGCCTCGGTGCGACCATTGCCAGCATTTTTCCCAAGGCAACCAGAGAAGCGGCCAATTTCTCCTCTTTCCCGGTAATCCGCTGGGCTTCCTCATAAGCGTTTTTGTTTGCAAGTTCCACAAGGCGCGCCATTTCGCCCCTTTGCGGCACATGAAAACGAACTGTTTGCTCCAATTCCTGCTGTAAAAGCTGGGAAAACAGCGCGCTGTCTTCCACTTTGAAAGGTAATAGCACCTTTTTTGGAGCAACACCCCGAGAGAGGTAGTATTGCTTAATCAGACTGGAAACAGCGTTTTCCTTATCCTCCGTGGCGGGAAAAATCTCATAGTCTTTATCCAAAAGGTTTCCGCCGGAAAAGTGAAGCACCGCAAAGCAGGCCTTTGTTTCCGTTTGAGCGAAACCGATGACATCTGTGTCTGCAAGGCTTCCTGCGGTAACCAACTGCCTTTTTCCCAGGGCTTCCACGGCGTTTAGTCTGTCCCGCAGACCGGCGGCAAGCTCAAATTCCAAATGATCCGCTGCCTGCACCATTTGCTTCCGAATTTCATCGGCAACGGACTTGTAGTTTCCGATCAGAAGCTGTCTTGCCTGCTCCATTCTGTGGAGGTATTCCTCCTGGGTAGGCCCCTTTTGACACCAACCGGCGCACTGATTCATGTGGTGGTTCAAGCAGGGTCTATCCTTTCCGATATCCCGCGGGAACACCTTGCTGCAGGTGGGCAGCTTCAATGTTTTGCAGATGGCCTCCAAGGCGGCATGGGTAGTGCCGCGGCTTCCGTAAGGACCGAAATACTGAGCTCCATCCTTGGAAAGCTTATTTACCATGGTGATTCTGGGATAGGCTTCCTTCCTGTCAAGACGCAGATAAGGGTATCCTTTATCGTCCTTCAGCAGGATATTGTATTTGGGCATATGCCGCTTAATCAGACTACATTCCAGTACCAATGCCTCAAACTCTGAAGCGGCGACAATCACGTCAAAATGGTGGATTTTGGAAACCATAAGCCGGGTTTTCGCCGTATGGGAAGCGGTATCCTGAAAGTACTGACTGACCCTGTTTTTCAGTTTCTTTGCCTTGCCTACATAAATTACGGTGTTCTGCTTGTCCTTCATAAGGTACACACCGGGAGCAAGGGGCAGCGACAGCGCCTTTTCCTTCAATTCGTCGTAGGTCATAGTATCTCCAAAAAAACCGCCTCAATGCGGTTTGGCACATTGAGGCGGAATATACACGGTTCTATCAATAAACATCCCGCAAGAGCAGCTGCTCCAGTGCGTCCACAGCGGCCTGTGCGTCAGCGCCCTCGGCGCAAAGTGTAACAGTTGCACCGGTTACAATGCCCAAAGACATGATGCCCAGCAGACTTTTGGCGTTCATTTTCCGATTACCGGATTCCACCCAAATGCGGCTGTCAAACTCATTGGATTTTTGGACAAAGTAGGTTGCCTGCTGATTGTGCAGACCGGATTCACAGCGCACAACAACTTCCTTTGTATACATAGCAATCACCCCTCAGATATTGGCACGGATTATGTGCTTAATCACATTTATATGATAGCAAATTATACGGAAATGTCAACACATTTTCGTTGAATTTCCACAATATAGGAACATCAGTCAGCGAAATTCTGCGATGGTAACTCCGTCCTCTCCCTCGCCGTAGACACCAAGACGGTAGGATTTGACAAACTTATTCTTTTTCAGTTCCTGATGGACCGCATTACGGAGAACCCCGGTTCCCTTGCCGTGAATGATGCGGACACTTGGCAAATTGCTGCGCATGGCGCTGTCTAGATACAGGCTTAATGCGCAGATGGCCTCCACTGCGTCCATGCCCCGCAAATCCACCTCGGGGGACATTGCGGAAGTTTTCATCTGCCGTCCGGAGTGTGCGGGTCTTCCTTTTGTTTTGTAGGGGTTGTCATTCTCCAGCAGGTAGATTTCGTCTGCTTTGGCAGTCATTTTCAGAATACCAGCCTGGAGCTGGAAGGTACCGTCCTTGTTAATGGCAAGGACACTGGCCTTTGTACCAAGCTTCAAAAGCTCCACCGTGTCTCCTACCAAAATGTCGCGTTTTGGAGCGGGACGCTGTTTTTCTGCCTGGGAGGAACGAAGCTTGCTTTCCGCTTCGTTGAGGTTTCTGCGGATTTCACTTTGCCGCTGGTTAATACCGGCGGCATCGCCGTAGTCCTGCAACTGCTTGCGAAGCTGTTTCAGCTCTTCAGAGGCGGCGTTGGCGGTGCGACGGGCATCCTCGATGATTTCCCGCGCTTCCTGCCGGGCTTTTTCCAGCGCTTTATCCTTTTCCTGCTGCAGCTGGGCGCTGTACTGCTCGCTCTGCAGTTTAATTTTTTGGGTTTCCTGCCGCAGTTTTTCAGCTTCCAGTCTGGCTTGCTCCATTTGTTGGCGCTGCTGTTCCAGCTGGGAAAGCACATCCTCAAAATCCTTGTCGCTTTGGCCCACCAGGTCATTGGCCTCCTTGAGGATTTCCTCTGAAAGACCAAGCCGCCGCGATATGGCAAAAGCGTTGGATTTGCCGGGGATACCGATGAGAAGCTTATAGGTCGGCTGCAGTGTCTCTACGTTAAACTCACAGGATGCGTTGATTACCCCGGGGGTGCGCATGGCGTAGAGCTTTAGCTCGGCGTAGTGGGTGGTTGCCACCACATGGCTGCCCATTTTTCTGCAAAATTCGATCAATGCAATGGCCAGCGCAGCGCCCTCTGCCGGGTCGGTGCCTGCGCCCAATTCATCGAACAGCACCAGAGTCTTGCTGTCGCAGGCAGCGACAATATCCACAATGGTGCGCATATGGCTGGAGAAGGTGGAAAGACTCTGGGCAATGGACTGTTCATCACCAATGTCCGCAAGAATCTCATCAAAAACGGACAGGCAGCTTCCATCCCCTGCCGGGATATGCAGGCCGCATTGGGCCATCAGCGTCAGCAGACCGACGGTTTTGAGAGTAACGGTTTTGCCGCCGGTATTGGGACCGGTGATAATCATGGAGTCGAAGTCCTTGCCCAAATGCAGACTGATGGGAACAACGGCCTTTTTATCGATTAGGGGGTGGCGGGCATTGCGAAGCTCTACCCTGCCCTGGTCATTCATAATCGGCGGCCAGGCATTCATGCGATAGGCAAGCTTTGCTTTGGCAAAAATCACATCCAGCTGCAGCAAAATCTTTACATTTAAGTCGATGGTTTCCCGGTAGCTGGCTGCATCGGCAGAAAGCTCTGCCAAAATCCGCAGGATTTCCTTCTTCTCCTTCAATTCCAACTCCCGCAGGGCGTTGTTGGCGTTTACGGCAGACATTGGTTCAACAAAATAGGTAGAACCGGTGGAAGACACATCATGTACCAGACCGGGCAGGTCGGCCTTATGCTCGCTCTTTACGGGTACCACATACCGTCCGTCCCGAATGGTAATAATCGGCTCACGCAGGTACTTGGCGTAGGCGGGAGAGGAAATGATTTTTTGCAGACCGTCTTTGATTTTCCCTGCCTGGATTCGCATATGGCGGCGAATATCAGACAGCGCAGGGCTGGCATTGTCGGCAATTTCTTCCTCCGACAAAATTGCGCCGGAAATCTTATCTTCCAGATATTTATTGGGTGAAAGCGCCTGAAAAAGCGGGTCTAAAACAGTCTTCTTTTCTTCCTCGTCGCAGTAGCCCTTTACGGTTCTGGTGCAACGCAAAACCCCGGCGATGCGCAAAAGCTCCGCCGGCTGCAGACAGCCACCCCGTTCCGCCCGTTCCAGAGAATCGGCAATCTCCGCAATGCCGGAAAAGGAAGGATTGCCCTTTCGGGTGCACAGGTCTGCGGCGGCAGTGGTTTGCTCCAACAGCAGATTTACTTCCTCCAAATCACCGGTGGGGTGAATCAGTCGGCATGCTTCCTTTCCCGCCGGGCTGCCGGCGCACTCTGCCAGCAAATCCAGAACCTTATCCAATTCCAGCTTGGAAAGGGATTTTTCGTATAGTTCAGACATGATCTTCTCCTAAATAAGTAACGATTTATAAAAATCCAAAGCAGAAAAGCCCCGTTCCAGCTGTGTGGAAAGATAGGCCTCCGCAATCTGGCACAGAAGGTGCATATTCTCCTGACCCAATTCAAAGGAAAAGAGCTTTTTGCTGTCGCACAGGCAGATGTAAGCCATGGCCTGGAACACACCGGGGTTCATAGGCATGCGGATTCCCCCGCCGTTCGCCCGGTTTCGGCACTGGCTGCATACCATGGTGCCGGCAGACAGGTCAAACAGTGAAACCTCCCCGCTGCCACAGCTTTGGCAGCCGGAAACATCCGGCATATACCCAGCAAGACAGGCGCACCGAAGCTCAAACACAGCCTTGACCTTATGATCGGGAGTATCCTTGCAGAGCATATGCAGGCAGTTCAGCACCAAACTTAGCAGCTCCGGATTTGGCATATCTTCCTGGCAAATCAGCTCTGCAACCTGGGCAAAGTAAGTACCCAGGGAGAGCTTTGTCAAATCCCGTCGCAGAGGTTGGAACAGCTCCACGGAGGCTGCCTCATTGACAGTATAGCTGCCCCGATATTCAAATAAGGTAAAATCTCCAAGGGCAAGAAGCTGACAGGGGGCGACCAATGGGCTGTTTTTCCTTCGCAGGCCCCGGGCCTTTGCTGTCAGCTTCCCATGCTCCGGCGTTAACAGGGTTAAAAGCGCGTCCCGGTCATTGTAATCCGTAACCCTCAACACCAGAGCTCTTGTGGTCAAATACATCTTTTGCCTCCATCCTCAGCGCTCTGGTATAGGCCAGATACGCTTCCGGCGCGCCGGTTTCCATAAAGATACTCCAATAATCTGCGGCTTTCATACAATCCCCTCCGCAGATAGTTTTTCCACAGAAGGGCATTTCACCCGTGGTAATTATTCACTGTAACCGAAATTGCGCACCAAAAAGTCCGAATCCCGCCAGTTTTCCTTTACCTTTACCCATGTGGTGAGGAAAACCTTCGTGCCCATAAATTTTTCACAGTCGCTTCGTGCCATGGTGGAAATCTTCTTCAGCATATCCCCGTGCTTGCCGATGATGATTCCTTTGTGGCTTGCCTTTTCACAGTAAATGGTGGCATCAATGTCGATGATGCCGCTGTCCCGTTCGGAAAATTTTGTGATTTCAACAGCTGTTCCGTGGGGAATCTCCCGGTCCAGACACCAAAGAAGCTTTTCCCGAATGATTTCTGCCATAACCTGCCGCTCCGGCTGGTCTGTGGTGATGTCCTCGGGGAAAAGAAACGGGCCTTCTACGGCATACTTTTTACATTCCTTCAAAAGCTCGTCCACGCCGTCGCCGGTCTTGGCGCTGATGGGAATGATGGCGGCAAACTCCGCTGCCTGGGAATACAGAGCGATAACCTCCAAAAGGGTGTCCTTTTCCACAGTGTCAATCTTATTGATTGCCAGCACTGCCGGGCAGTTGCTTCCTTTGATTTTCTCCAGCAGGCCCTCCTCCTGAGGACCGATGGAGGCAATAGGCTCCACCACAAGGACGGTCAAATCTACATCGGCAATGGAATCTTTTGCCACGTTGACCATGTAATCCCCCAGTTTGGTTCTGGCCCGGTGATAGCCGGGTGTATCCACAAAGACGAACTGGGTATCCTCTCTGGTTACTATGCCGCAGATTCGGTTTCTTGTAGTCTGGGGCTTATTGGAAACGATTGCAATCTTCTCCCCTACCAGATAATTGGTTAACGTGGATTTACCAACATTGGGGCGGCCTGCAATGGTGATCATAGCGGTTTTGGTTTTCATAGGTACAAACTCCTTACTTTCTGCTTAAGCCGGGTATGGTGGCGGCAATGGCTTCCTCCCGCATGCGCATTTGCGCTTTTTGCGGACCTTCGTCCAGATGGTCATAGCCCAGCAGGTGCAGTACGGAATGAATGGTTAAGTACCCCACTTCCCTTTTGGCGGTATGGCCGAATTCCTTTGCCTGGGCTGTGGCCCGCTGGAGACTGATGCACATATCGCCCAGTGGACATAACCCGGTTTCAACGTCCAGATATTCCGCCCAATCCTGGGGTGGCGCCCCGGCGGTCAGCTGAAACATGGGAAAAGACAGCACGTCGGTTGCCCTGTCAATCCCCCGGCTGGCAAGATTTATGGCGTGGATTCCGGGGTCGTCTGTTACAAGCACGTTGATTTCACAGCCGGCTGCAACGCCCTCTGCTGCCAGGGTTTTTTCAATGCAGGCGCGGATAACCCCTGCCACCAGCGGTTTTTTTAAGGTGAATACATCGAATGTGATGTTGATTTTATGTCGCAGCATGTTATTTCTTCCTCTGTTCCTTATATTTCGGCTCCGGCTTTTTCTCAGCCTTTTCATAAGCGCTGATGATTTTCTGGACCAATGCATGACGCACCACATCGGCAGATGTGAGCTTGCAAATGGCAATGTCCTTCACATCCTCCAGTACCCGAACGGCATCCTTCAGGCCGGACACCTTATCCTCCGGCAAGTCAATTTGGGTGATATCACCGGTGATGACAATTTTTGAGCCGAAGCCCAAACGGGTAAGAAACATTTTCATCTGCTCCCGGGTGGTGTTTTGCGCTTCGTCGAGAATGATAAAGCTGTCGTCCAGAGTGCGGCCGCGCATATAGGCAAGGGGCGCAACCTCAATAGAGCCCCGTTCCTGGTATTTTTGAAAGGTTTCCGGCCCGAGCATATCGTACAGTGCGTCATACAGCGGTCGCAGATAGGGGTCAACCTTATTCTGCAAATCTCCGGGCAGGAAGCCCAATCTCTCCCCTGCTTCCACTGCAGGCCGTGTCAGCACAATGCGATTCACCGTCCGTTCCCGAAAGGCGGCAACGGCGGCGGCTACGGCAAGATAGGTTTTGCCTGTACCGGCAGGGCCCACACCGATGGTGATGGTATTGCTCTGAATGGCCTTCATGTAGGTTTGCTGTCCCACGGTTTTGGCCTTGATGGGCTTTCCCTTTGCGGTGATACATACCACGTCCTTGGCCATTTTGGCAACCAAATCATCGTTGCCCTCCTGCACCAGGGTGATCAGGTAGCGCACCCGCTGCTCATCGATGACCTCCCCCTTGGAAGCCAGCTGAAGCAGTCCCTGAATGGTTCTTGCCGCCTTGTCTACAGACTCCGGGTCTCCGGAAACCTTCAGCTCCGTGCCCCGATTGATTATGGTAACGTCAAGTGCTTCCTCAATGCGCCTGATATTTTCGTCAAAGGAACCGAATACGGTTATCAAATCCTCCAACCGCTCCGCATTCACAAGCCGTTCAATCGTGTTGCCCATTTGGGTGGAACCCCTCCTCGTAGCGTACCACGCCAATCATCTCCTTGCAGGCATAGCTGGCCAGCATAGAGGAAACGGGCGTGTCAGAATTAAAAATTTCTCCTGTATGGATAATACTGCCTGCCACCATGTGGGAGGCGATATATGCTTTCCCGAAATCCGAAAGTATCTGCTTTTTCTGCCCGTCCTCCACGACGGCACCCTCCCTGCGGTAGTATGTCCACACTTCCGTTACCACTGCAACAGGAAGCTGAAAGCCGCCGGGGAGTGTCAGATACCTCAACGAATACATTTTATCACATTCTGTAGGAGAAATTCCACTACCTTTGAAGAAATTTATCTTATTTTTTCCGATAATCAGAGAAACTTTTTTCTCCTGACGGGTGATTTCCCTGTTTTGCACCCAATTTTCGGGAAATAACACAGATAAATTATGTTTGGTAAGGGCATATACCTCTCCCTGGGCTTGTTCACCGCGGATGGTAAGGCCGGTGTCGGTATAACCGGAGATTAAGGTCTGCCCTTTTTTTACCGCCTGTCCCAGAGTACAAAGCTTGTTTCCGCGTGTAACCGTACACTCCACAACTACCCCGTCCCGGGCGGCAACGATGCTGGAGACGCCTGTATTCGTTCCTGGCGTTTGGGGCTGACTTCTCTCCCGCACGGAGATGATTGCTCTGCAGCCTACGGTATTCACTCCTGCCCACTGCAGCTGGGGTATGGCCTCAAGCAGTGTATTTTTCACCTTTTCACTGCGTACCTCCCGGCGGGATGCGCCGAAGGAAATACCCGATTGCATACACTTTTCCAAAATTAGCCTGGTGGGAACGGTTTCGTTTCCCTCTATCTCAAAGAAAAATATCCGTGTAGGCAAAAAACACACGAGAAGCAGCAAAAAACTCATGCCAATCAGGAAAACCGGACGTTTTATCAGGCCCTTCCCAGTCCAATACATTCCGTTTCTGTGGAGCAGAGAAATCTTGCTCCCCCTTCTTTTCCCAAGGGTAGAAACTTTCTTATAATCCCTGCGCTTTATTTGTACCGTTACCGCCAATTCCTCCGGATATACCCTGGTATTTTCCAGCACTACCCCAGATGCCCCCAGGGCAGTCAGCAGGCCTGACGTGTCGGCATCGGTGATCTTTAGCTCTACCATGCCCCCGAGAGAACGCCAAAAGTCCATTCTAGCACCCCCGTATCAGCCCAACGCTGTTGATTCTGCCGGAAATCACCAGTTGGCTCCCGGTCATCTGCCGCAGCTGTAAGCACTCGCCGCAGACACAGATTTGCCCAAACTTTACCCGGACGGAAATTTGATGGGAATCGTACTGGGTAACGCCCTTGTGATGTTCAATCAGTACCCGCTGCTGCCCCAAAATTTCCACCAGCGGCTCCCCAGGAAATACCTCGTCCGGTAAATCCGCTGCCAGAGACAGGCGCTGGAGAAGCGTTGATTCCTGTTTCATGTATGCAACCCCCTTTGAAAAAGTCTATGCGCTTTGCGTTATGGATTTGCCCCAGAGCGCATAGATTCTTGTGAGGTGATTGTATGAAAAAAATAGGGACGGGCATTGTGCTTGCCGGTTGCCTTTTGGCGCTGATTTTTGACGGAAAGACTGCGTTGCTTGGGGCCAGCGAGGGAATTTCTCTTTGCCTTCGCACCGTAGTTCCATCGCTGTTTCCCTTTTTTGTCCTTTCCGGTTGTTTAACGGCATTGTTAACTGGGAGAAAAGTGCCCTTGCTGGGCGCTGTGGGGAGGTTTTGTGGCATACCACGTGGCGGTGAATCCATTCTGGCGGTTGGACTGCTGGGAGGTTACCCTGTTGGTGCGCAGACGGTAGCCCAGGCGTACCGAATGGGCAGCCTGAGCAAAGAGGATGCAAGACGAATGCTGGGGTTTTGCAACAATGCCGGGCCTGCATTTTTGTTTGGTATGGTGGGGTGCAGCTTTTCCGGACCATTTGATGTATGGGCGCTGTGGGGAATCCAGATTCTCTCTGCCATACTTACTGCCGCGGTACTGCCGGGAAAGAGTGAAAAGACCGTAGTCCTCCCCAGCGGGACGATGCCCGATATGGCCCAGGTAATGAAGCGTTCCGTGCAAATCATGGGCAGTGTCTGCGGCTGGGTGGTGCTGTTTCGGGTGATTTTGGCATTTTTAAGCAGATGGTTCCTGTGGCTGTTTCCAATGTATACACAGGTTCTCATTATGGGCGTTCTGGAGCTGGCCAACGGCTGCAGCTGTCTGGCGCAAATCCAGATGGAGGGTATGCGATTTATATACGCATCGCTGCTGCTGTCCTTTGGCGGTGTCTGCGTTGCTATGCAAACACAGTCGGTTACCCAGGGGCTGGGAATGGGGCTGTATTTTCCCGGGAAATGTATTCAGTGCACCATAAGCCTCGTTTTGGCGGTTATGCTTGCTTTTTTGCTGTATTCCAATGCCATTGGAGGCGTCGGCGCAACAGTTCTGCTGTTATCTTCCGGGGCTGTTCTGACGTTTGCCCTTGTTCGTGTGTATAAAAAAGGAAATAGGACTAGCAATTTGCAGAAAATGGGTGTATAATGGTTGCAAATCAAGGTTGGGAGGTTTGCTATGCTGTTTCGCAAGAAAATCGAAAAATCCTGCTCCTATTGCGAGCACGCCACCATTTTAAGCAACGAACAGGTGCTTTGCATCAAGAAAGGCGTTGTTTCCCCCACGGGAAAGTGCCGCAAATTCACCTATTCTCCCTGTAAGCGGATTCCTCCCAAGCCGAAAGCGCTGGATTTTGAAAAATACGACCAAGAGGATTATTCCCTGTAAAAAACGCCCGGAAGGTTATGCCTTCCGGGCGTTTATCATTGAATCATTTGGAGGAAATCGTCCTCAGACAAAATGGGAATCCCCAAATCCCTGGCCTTTCGCTCCTTGGAACCGGCATTTTCTCCCACCACTACGTAGGTGGTTTTTTTGGACACCGAGCCGGAGGCCTTGCCGCCCAGAAGTTCAATCTTCTCCGTGGCTTCCTCCCGTGTGAACTTGCTTAATGCACCGGTCAACACAAAGGTCATACCTGCAAAACGGGTGTCCGTCAAAACGCGCTTGCTCTCAAAATTCACACCGGCATCCTTTAGCCGGGAAAGCAGGTGTTGAGATTGGCTTTGACGGAACCAGTCGTAAATACTCTGCGCGGTGATTTCACCTACATCGGAAATCTCCTTCAGCTGCTCAACGGTTGCCTCTGCCAGGGCATCCAGGCTACCGAAGGCCGCAGCCAAAACCTTGCCGGTCTTTGCACCAACCTGGCGAATACCCAGAGCGTATATCAACCGGGAAACATCCTGCTCCTTACTCTTTTCGATGGCTTCCAGCAGCTTGCTCGCTGCCAATTCCCCCTTCTGCCACAGGGACTTCAGGTCCTCCAGGGACAGATAGTAGATATCTCCGGGAGATTTGATGAGATTTCGCCCAATCAGCGCTTCTACAATGGACGAACCAAGGCCTTCGATGTCCATGGCATCTCTGCTGACAAAATGGGCGATGTTTCTGCTCAACTGGGCGGGACACTCTGCCCCGGTGCAGCGCAAAAATGCGCCGTCGTCGTCCCGCTGGGTTTTTGCGCCGCAGATGGGACAGTTTTCGGGCAGTGCGTAGGGCGCAGTAACGGCAGGGCGCTTGGAAAGGTCAACCTCCAGAATTTCCGGGATAATCTCCCCTGCTTTGCGAATCAGCACAGTATCACCGATGCGAATATCCCGCTGGGTGATAAAATCCTGATTGTGCAAGGTGGCGTTGGTTACCGTGGTGCCGGCAAGTCGGACAGGCTTTACAACCGCTTTCGGGGTCAGTACGCCGGTTCTTCCCACCTGAACCACAATATCCTCCACCACAGTAGGCTTGATTTCCGGAGGGTATTTATAGGCAACCGCCCATTTGGGGAATTTGGCGGTTTGTCCCATCCGGCTGCGCTGGGACAGGCTGTCTACCTTAATCACTGCGCCGTCAATGTCGCAGGTAAGGCTTTCCCGCTCCTCATTAATCGCCATCACACGACGGACGATTTCTTCGGCAGAATGAAGCGTATCGGAGGGTATGACCTTGAAATGGAGCTTTCGCAGAAAATCCAGGGACGCCCGGTGGGTGTCAAATTCCACACCCTCCGCCAGCTGAACGTTGAAGATATAGATATCCAGCCCTCTTTGGGCGGTGATTTTGGAATCCAACTGTCGCAGAGAACCGGCGGCGGCATTTCTGGGATTGGCAAACAGAGCCTTTCCCTCGGCCTCCTGATGGGCGTTTAAGGCGTGAAACTGCGCCTTTGGCATAAATACCTCGCCACGGACAATCAAATGCTCCGGGGCGTTTTCCAGGCGCATGGGAATGGAGCGCACAGTTTTCAGATTCTCGGTTACATCTTCGCCTACATTCCCATCGCCCCGGGTTGCGCCCCGGATAAATTCTCCCTTTACGTATTCCAATGCCACGGACAGACCGTCAATTTTCGGCTCTACGGAAAAGCGGCTGTCCGGAAAGGTTTCCAGTGTCTTTTCCAGAAATTCCGTCAGTTCCTCCTGGGTAAATACGTCCTGCAGACTCATCAGAGGCACGCTGTGGGCGTATTTTTCAAACTTGGTCAGCGCTTCTCCCCCAACCCGCTGGGTGGGAGAGTTGCTCTGGGCAAGGTCGGGGTGGGCCTTTTCCAGGTCCTCCAGCTCCCGCAGAAGCCGGTCGTATTCAAAGTCCGGCATATGAGGATCGTCCAGCACATAATAGCGGTAATTTGCGTCGTTGAGAAGCTGGGTCAGTTCATCGATTCTTTCTCTAACTTCCATTGTAACCTCCGGTCTGTAAATAGGTATCCGGCACTTGCCCGACGATGATGGTTTCTGCCACCACCACCTGACTGGTAACGGTAAAGACCTCCGTTGCCCCCAGGACAAGAATGGATACATCTACACTGACATTCATGGTAAGCTGCTGCAGGGTTTGATTGATGCCTGCCTCCGTAAAGAAGCTTTCAAAGCTCCCGTCGGAGTTGCGAATGGATAAAATGTGAATGGGAATAGCGCTTCCCCGTCCGGAAAACACCTCCGGCAAAATCAGACTGCCGATGGGAATGCCGATATTGCTGGTGTCCATGGCAAGAATTTCGTCATTGATGAGGTTGAGGATATCGGTTTTCAGCCGGTTAACCTCGCTCATATTGGTTTTCACAGCGGTGATCCTTCCGTCCAGGTCCTTTTCAAAATATACAATCCGGTCGTATTGTATATTCCCGTTTTCAATCTGCCGGTCAATGGCATCATTGATTAAATCCGAGGTGGCGTTGATAATCTGCGTTTGGGCAAGGGTGCGGATTGTCTCGTGATAGCGCGCACGAAACAGCAGAAGCAGAGCAATAGCGATAACCGCAAGAAGCACCAAAAATCGCCCGAATTTCCGCAACCGATACTTCATAGAATCACCTCTTGGGAGTCTATGAAAGGCGGAGTAAGGATATTACAACTTCTTCATATGGGTCCAGGCAGTTTTCGCCATCAGCTTTTTCGTCCCCTTTTGGTCAAAGGCGATTTCCAGCAGCGCATCGCCGCCCATTTTCAGCACGGAAAGCACCATTCCTCTGCCAAAGGCAGAATGCAGCACCATATCTCCCTTGTTCAGTTCCGGGAAATTTTCCTTTTTGGGCGCTGTGGGGGCTGTATAAGCCTTTGTCAGGACTGGGGGGTAATTTTTCTGGGGTTGGTAGTTATGGGCTTTTGCGGGAGCGTAGCCGCCCTTGCAGACAATATCCTCCTGTGGCAGTTCCTTTATGAAACGGGACGCCGAGGCAGGGGCTGTACGGCCGTAAAGCATACGCTGACGGGCATGGGTAATGGTAAGAGTTTGCTTTGCCCGGGTAATGGCCACATAGCAAAGTCTCCGTTCCTCTTCCATTTCCTCCATGTCCCCCAGGGCGCGCATACTGGGAATGATTTCATTTTCGAAGCCGGCCAAAAATACATGGGGAAACTCCAGGCCTTTGGAGGCGTGCATGGTCATCATGACAATGGCATCCTCCCCCTGGTTGTACTGCTCGATGTCCGTATATAGGGCGATTTCTTCCAAGAAGCCTGCCAGAGTGGGAATATCTCCGTTTTCTCTTGTTTCTTCCTCGTAGGAAAGAATGCTGGATTTTAATTCTCGGATGTTTTCCAGCCGGTTGCGGTTCTCTTCGGTGTCTTTACTGCGAAGCATATCGGCATAGCCGGTTTGCAGCATAACCTCCTCGTAAAACTCGGAAATCGAAAGACCGCTTCCCAGAAGGGCGTCCAACCCTTCGATAATATCCGCAAACCGCTGCAGCTTTCCAGCTGCTTTTTCCAGGGGCGCATAACCGCCGGGGTTGGAAATTACGGCGTACAGCGGGATTCCCTCCGCAGTTGCCATGCGCTGGGCGGTTTCAATGGATTTTGCACCCAGACCCCTGGGGGGATTGTTAATGATTCGGTTTAGTCGCAGGTCATCGGCGCGGTTGTTGATGACACAAAGATATGCCAGCATATCCTTTACCTCTGCCCGGTCAAAGAACCGTGTGCCGCCGATGATGCGGTATGGGATTCCGCTGCGCTTCATGGCGTATTCCAAGGCGTTGGACTGGGCATTGGTGCGGTAGAGAATGGCGTAGTTCTGGAAATCCCTGCCTCGGGACTGGGTGAGAATGGTACCGGCGATGTAATTTGCCTCTGCCCCTTCGTCCTGGGCTTCATACACGGTTACCGGCTGGCCGGAATCGTTAGCAGTCCACAGTCGCTTGCCTTTTCTGCCGATATTGTGGGCAATCACCGAATTGGCGGCATTGAGAATGGACTGGGTGGATCGGTAGTTTTGCTCCAGACGAATGGTTTTGGAGCCCTTATACTGTTTTTCGAAATCCAGAATATTGGCAATGGTGGCGCCCCGGAAGCGGTAAATGCTCTGGTCGTCGTCGCCTACCACGCAGATATTTTCATATCCGCCTGCCAGCAAGGAGGTGAGCAGATATTGCAAATGGTTGGTGTCCTGATATTCGTCCACCAAAACGTAACGGAATTTCCGCTGGTAGAAGCTGCGGATATCCTCATGCCCCTGCAGAAGGCGAACGGTGTAGAAAATAATGTCGTCAAAATCCAGGGCGTTGTTTTCTTTCAAACGGGCCTGGTACTTCTGGTAAGCCCTGGCGATGGGAAGCATTTTGTAGTCGCCGATAGCCTCTGCCCGGCTTAAAAGCTGCTGGGGAGCTACCTGCTTATCCTTCTCCCTGCTGATGATATTCAGCACAAATTTGGCAGGGAACGTCTTGTCGTCCAGCCCCATATCCTTGATGATATCCTTCATCACCCGCTCAGAGTCAGAGCTGTCATAAATGGTGAAGCTTCGGCTAAAGCCCAGGCGCTCAATATCTTTTCGCAGGATTCGGCAGCAGGCAGAGTGGAAGGTCATGGCCCATACATCGTTGCAGCCCTCCCCTACCATGTTTACCAGTCTTTCCTTTAATTCCCCGGCGGCCTTATTTGTAAAGGTAACGGCAATGATATTCCATGGGTTAACCGGCTCTACGCCGCACAAAAACTCTGCCCTTGCTACCTCTGCCTGGGTGGGGTTCTCGGGAAAATGCTGCAGAAAATCCAAATCCTCCTGGGTTACATAGTCGGGGATTTCGTCCGAATCACTGCCCCGGCCGAAGCGGATCAAATTGGCGATACGGTTGATGAGAACCGTTGTTTTTCCGCTGCCTGCGCCTGCAAGCAGCAAAAGCGGCCCTTCCGTGGTGCAAACCGCCTGCTGCTGCATATCGTTGAGGTGGGAAAAACAGCGGGAAATATAGGCTTTTCTTGCCTGTAAAAATTGGGCTTCAAAGGAATTTGTCATAACGGCACCTTATCTCTATGTAGTGCATTTATTATACCCCAAATCCGCCAAAAGGTAAATAGAAAAATAAGAAAAGCGCAGGAATTTTCCTGCGCTTTTTCTATCGCAACAGTTGCTTGAGCATGGCAAGTGCTTTTTTCTCAATGCGGGATACCTGCACCTGGCTGACAGACAGCACCCTGGAAACTCTGTCCTGGGTTAGGCCGTGAAAATACCGCAGACGAATCACCGTGGCTTCCCTTTGTGGAAGATTCTCCACGGCCTGGCGCAGAGAGATTTTCTCAACCATCTTCTCCTCGGATTCCGTGTCTGTCAGAATGTTTTCCAGAGAAAAGCCGTCCTCTCCTGTTTGCTTCTGAATGGATTCTGTTGAGGCAGTTGCGGTTTCCGCAAGGGCGATTTCTTCCGGAGAAAAACCGGTATTTGCGGCAATTTCCGATACGGTAGGTTCTCTTCCAAGGGTATTGGTCAGCTGACTTCTTGCCGTTTTGATGGTGTAGGCCTGTTCTTTGATGGTTCTGGATACCTTTACCGCCCCGTCATCCCGGAGAAACCGTCGGATTTCTCCTGCAATTTTCGGTACGGCATAGGTGGAAAACTGGGTGCCGTATTCCAAGTCAAAGCCCTCAATTGCCTTCAGGAAGCCCAGACAGCCAAGCTGATACAGGTCGTCTGATTCCGTGCCTCTGCCCATGAATCTCCTGGCTACCGACCAAATCAGACCGGAGTTTTCTGAAACCAGCTGTTCTGTGGCCGACTTGTCCCCTTGCCGACTGCGTAAAATCAGTGCTGTAAATTCACTCATTTTCTTCTCTGGAGCTTCCGCCGCATATGTACGGTAGTCCCCTTCCCCGGCTCTGAAGTCAAATCAAAGCTGGTCATAAAGCTTTCCATAATGGTAAAGCCCATGCCGCTTCTGTCGGTGCCGCCGGTGGTAAACATGGGCTTTCTGGCCTGCTCGGTATCGGCAATACCTACCCCCTTGTCTTTTACAACAATATCCAGCACATTGTCCTTGAGAATCCGGCACCGCAATGTAATAATGCCCAATTCGTTGGGATAGCCGTGGACAATGCAGTTGGTTACCGCCTCGGAAACAGCAGTGCGAATGTCTCCAAGCTCTTCCAATGTAGGGTCCATCTGCGCCGCAAAGCAGGCCACCGCAGAACGGGCAAAGGCCTCGTTGCTGGACTTGCTGGGAAATTCCAAAATCATAAAGTTGTTGAATTTCATGCGATTACCTCCTTAATTTCCACCAATTTGTCAATTCCCGATGCGCGAAATACTTTCATAGGCTGTGGGCAAAGCCCGGTAAGCAACAGCTTTCCCTCAATTTGTGTCATACTGCGCAGCGCGTTAATAACCACCGCAATTCCGGAAGAATCCACAAAGCTAACATTTTGGAAATCCAATATACACACATCCGGTGTATAGGCTTCGATTTTTCCGGCAATGGACTGGATATAGGCTTTGGCGCAGTGATGGTCTATTTCCCCGGTGAGCTCCACCGTCAATCTGCCGTTTTCGAGATAACTGGTAAATTGCATGTTTATGACCTCCTTATTAAGTTTCGCTTTCAGTATAGAAAACGGATAATGGCTTTTGCAGTCGCATTTGGTACAAAGCAAAAAAAGAGCGGTACAGATTTCCTGTACCGCTCTTTGGGTGGGGATTTATTTCATTTTCTCCATTGCTTCTGCGCTTTGCTCCAGCTGAAGAATCAGGTTTTTGGTTTTTTCTGCCTTTTCCCGCTCGGCGTTGACAACGGCCTCCGGAGCCCGGGAGACAAACTTTTCATTGGAAAGCTTGGCTTCCAGAGATGCAAGGAATTTCCGGTTGGTTTCCAATTCCTTGAAAATCCGCTCCAATTCCTTTTCCACGTCTACAAGCTGTCCCATGGGGATATACAGCTTGGCATCTGTGGTGGTTACCGTTACCATACCCTCCAGGTTTTCGGGCTCTGCATCCAGCAGGGTTACCTTGTCGGCGTAAGCCAAACGAAGCAGGAAGCCCTCGCCCTCGGCAAAAATCCTGGGCTTAGAGGTGAGGATATACAGCGCGGCCTTTTTGCTGGGAGGGACATTCATTTCCGCTCTGCGGTTACGAATGGCGCGAATGGCATTCATCACCGACTCCATTTGTTCCTCTTCCAGGCGGAAGGCAAGCTGATCGTCGGCCACAGGCCATTTCGCTACAATCAGCGCTTCGCTCTCGTGGGGAATGCTCTGCCAGATTTCCTCTGTGATGAAGGG
Organism: Faecousia sp.; assembly: GCA_045656245.1. Classification (GTDB taxonomy): domain Bacteria; phylum Bacillota; class Clostridia; order Oscillospirales; family Oscillospiraceae; genus Faecousia. The sequence continues at coordinate 8,690 of JAZOQT010000006.1, read as the reverse complement.
CATAAAGGGATGCAGCAGACGCAGCATATTGTCAAGAACATACACCAAAACAGCAATAGCGGTCTGCTTTCTGTCGGCATCGTCGGAGTACAGTCTTGCCTTGGTCAGCTCGATATACCAGTCGCAGTAGGTATCCCACACGAAGTCGTAAATCTTCTGAACCGCAACGCCCAATTCATACTTTTCAAGATTCTCCGTTACGTCAGAAATCAAGGTGTTCAACTTGGAAAGCACCCATTTGTCAGCAATTTCCAGCTTGTCAGCAGCAGGAAGCGCATTTACAGCATCGTCGCTTAAATTCATCAGAACATAGCGGCTGGCGTTCCATAGCTTATTAGCGAAGTTACGCATAGCCTCGCAACGTTCCACATAGAAGCGCATATCGTTTCCGGGAGAGTTGCCGGTTACCATGTTCATGCGCAGGGCATCACAGCCGTACTTGTCTATCATCTCCAGGGGGTCAATGCCGTTACCCAGGGATTTGGACATCTTTCTGCCCTGATTATCCCGTACCAGTCCGTGAATCAGAACCGTGTGGAAGGGGGCCTTATTCGTATGCTCCAGGCCAGAGACAATCATTCTGCTCACCCAGAAGGTGATGATGTCATAGCCGGTAACCAGAACGTCTGTGGGGTAAAACCGCTTCAGGTCCGCAGCATCCTCATCCGGCCAGCCAAGGGTCTCAAAGGGCCACAGAGCGGAGCTGAACCAGGTGTCCAAAACATCAGGGTCCCGTTCAATATTGGTGCTTGCGCACTTTTCACAGCAGTTGGGGTCCTCCCGGGTGCAGGTCATGTGGCCGCAGTCAGCGCAGTACCAAACGGGAATTTGATGTCCCCACCAAAGCTGACGGGAAATGCACCAGTCCCGAATGTTGTTCATCCAGTTCATATAGTTCTTGGTGAAACGTTCGGGGACAAATTTGGTCTGCCCGTCGTTGACACTGCGAACAGCCTCCTCCGCCAGGGTTTTCATCTTTACAAACCACTGGGCGGAAATAATGGGCTCAACATCGTTGTGGCAGCGGTAGCAGGTGCCTACATTGTGGGCATGGTCCTCGATTTTCACCAAATAACCCTGCTCCTGCAAATCAGCAACAATCTGTTTTCTGGCCTCGTAGCGGTCCAGGCCTTCGTATTTGCCTCCCAGGGCGTTGACGACACCGTTATCGTCCAGAACGCGAATGACCTCCAGGTTATGGCGCAGGCCCACCTCGAAGTCGTTGGGGTCATGGGCAGGGGTCATCTTCACACAGCCGGTACCGAACTCCATTTCCGCATAATCGTCGGCAACAATGGGGATTTCCTTGTTCACAAGAGGCAGTGTAACAGTCTTGCCAACAATAGCTGCATACCGGTGGTCATTGGGGTTGACACATACACCGGTATCGCCCAGCATGGTCTCCGGACGGGTAGTAGCAACAACTACTTCACCGGTGCCGTCAGTCAGCGGATAGCGGATATGCCACAGATGGCCGGGCTTGTCCACATATTCCACCTCCGCATCGGAAAGGGCGGTTACACAGTGGGGACACCAGTTGATAATACGGCTGCCTTTGTAAATCAGACCCTTTTCGTACAGGGAAACAAAAACCTCACGAACTGCCTTGGAGCAGCCCTCGTCCATAGTAAATCTGGCTCTGTCCCAGTCGCAGGAAGCGCCCAGCTTCTTCTGCTGCTCTACGATGCGGTTGCCGTACTTATGTTTCCAGTCCCATACCCGCTCCAGGAACTTTTCCCGGCCCAAATCGTATCGGGTCAGGCCTTCCTTGCGAAGCTCCTCTTCCACCTTGATTTGGGTAGCGATGCCGGCATGGTCTACACCGGGTACCCACAGCGTATCATAGCCCTGCATACGCTTAAAGCGAATCAGAGTGTCCTGTAAAGTTGCGTCCATGGCGTGGCCCATGTGAAGCTGACCGGTAACGTTGGGCGGGGGCATGACGATGGTAAAGGGCTTACTGCCCTCCTTGCCGGCTGGCTTAAAAAAGCCACCTTTTTCCCACATCTCATAGATTTCGGTTTCTACCTGTTTCGGTTCGTAGACCTTGGGCAGTTCTCTTGCCATAATAAACTCTCCTTTCAAAAGAAAAGCGCCCCAAGCCAAAAGGCTCAGGGCGAAAAAATTCCGCGGTACCACCTGAATTTCCGGCAATGCCGGACACTCTTTCGCTGTAACGGGCGCACCCGTTCCTCCCTACCGGATTTCAGGAAGAATGCTCCGAGGCGACAATCCGAAAAAAATCTGCATTCTCGCACCAAACGAATGCTCTCTGAAAGGATTTCAGACGGAAACTCCTCATCTACGCAATTATCACGGATAAATTAACATATTTTTTCCAATCTGTCAACCGAGAAAGCGAAAACCGCCTATATTTTCTTGACGGCATATCCAAAATGGAATATAATGTAGAAAATCCATCACGGGAGAAGATGTAAATGAAATTATCATTGGTAGTTCCCTGCTATAATGAAGCGGAAAATGTATCCAGATTTCAGTCTGCCGTTATGTCTGCATTCCAAGGCTGTGGGTACGATTATGAAATCGTATTCGTCAACGACGGAAGCAGTGATGCCACCTTGAACAACCTGAAAAAGCTGTACCGGGAGCAGGCGTGCCCTGTTAAGGTGCTTTCCCTGTCCCGAAATTTTGGCAAAGAATCTGCCATGTATGCCGGGCTGGTCCATGCAAGCGGTGATTATATCAGCCTGATTGATGCGGATTTGCAGCAAGATCCGGCTGTCGTGCGTGATATGGTGGAGCATCTGCGCCGCAATCCGGACTGCGATGTGGTTTCCGCTTATCAGGACCGCCGGGGTGAGAGCAAACTCCTCTCCATCTTCAAAAAAGGCTTTTATACACTCATCAACCGCCTTTCCGATATTAAGCTTCGCGCCGATGCCAGCGATTTTCGTACCTTCCGTCGCAGTGTGCGCGACAGCATTCTGGAAATGAATGAGTATCACCGTTTCTTCAAGGGGATCTTCTCCTGGGTGGGATATCAGACGGAGTATATTCCCTACACGGCGAAGCCCCGTGCCTCCGGAAAATCGAAGTGGAGCTTCCGCAAGCTGGTAAACTACGGCATTGAAGGTATTATCGGCTTTTCTATTAAGCCCTTGCGGATTGCCGCCTATCTTGGGTTCTTCACCTCAGCCGCTGCGCTGCTGTATTTAATTGCCGTGGTAATTGAGAAGCTTGCCTATGGAATCGACATTCCCGGCTACGCTACAATTATTGTGCTGATACTGCTTTTGGGAGGTATTCAGCTGTTTTGTATCGGCATCATCGGAGAATATGTTGGCAAGATTTACGAGCAGAGCAAAAACCGGCCCATCTATATTGCGAAAGAGTTTTTGACCTACGAAAATGAATAAAAGAAGGACCTGGAAAGTAAATCCTTTCCAGGTCCGCGCTTTTATCGGTTGTTCTTATTTTCCTTGGCTGCCTTCTTTGCGGCTTTTGCTTTAGCCTTGGCTTCTGCGGCCTTTTTCTTTTCCTCGGCGGCAGCTTCTGTAGCTGTGATGTTGCTGCTCAAAGCCCACATGCTGAACTCAATGCGAACCTGGTCAGCGCCGGTTTCGATGACAAACTTGTCGTCCTTAATGGCAACGACTGTGCCGTGAATACCGCCAATGGTAACCACCTTGTCGCCGGTCTTCATATTGGCGCGCATTTGCTCAGCTTCCTTTTTCCGCTTGCTTTCGGGACGGATGCCGACAAAGTAGAACACGGCAACCATAATCAAAAGCATAGGAATCATGCCCAAAGAACTATAGCCGGCGGTTTCAGCACCTGCTTCTGCTAAAAATTGTAACATAGGTCTTACTCCTTTAACGTTAATTTCCAGTTCATTATACCATTGCTTTGGTAAAAAGCAAGCAAAAATTAAATTCTTTGGCCTAATTTAACAGAAAATTCATCTCGGAAAGAAGCGAAAGTACCCTCATCCAGTGCATTCCGAATCTTTTCCATAAGTTTATTGTAGAAATACAGGTTGTGCATGACACAAAGACGCATTGCGAGCATTTCTTCTGCCACAAATAGATGGCGGATGTATGCCCTGGAATAGCGGCGGCACACAGGGCAATCGCATTGGGGATCAATGGGACCTTCGTCCAGCTGATACTTGGCGTTTTTCAGGTTTATCGCCCCTTCCCAGGTAAACAGCCTTGCGTGTCGGGCGTTTCTTGCCGGCATGACACAGTCAAAAAAGTCAATGCCTCTGGCAACGGCTTCAATGATATTGCTTGGGGTACCCACTCCCATGAGATAACGGGGTTTATTTACCGGCATATAAGGTTCCACCGCGTCGATGATGCCGTACATTTCCTCTGCGGTCTCCCCTACTGCCAGACCTCCAATGGCGTAGCCGGGCAAATCCAGCTGGGCAATTTGCTTCATGTGCGCAATACGAATGTCCGGATAGGTGCCACCCTGGTTAATGCCCCAAAGCTGCTGCTGGGGATTGACCGTGTCGGGCAGCGCATTTAATCGGGCATTTTCTGCTTTGCAGCGCTCCAGCCAGCGGTAGGTTCGCTGGACGCTCTTTTCCACATACTCCCGGGGAGCGGGATTTTCGATACACTCGTCAAAGGCCATGCAAATATCCGAGCCCAGGTTCGACTGAATTTGCATACTCTCCTCCGGCCCCATAAAAATCTTGCGGCCGTCAATATGAGAAGAAAAGTAGACGCCCTCCTCCTTGATTTTTCGCAAAGAGGACAGACTGAACACCTGAAATCCTCCGGAATCCGTCAAAATCGGGCCGTCCCAGGTCATGAATTTATGCAGGCCGCCCATCTGACGCACCACGGTATCTGTAGGCCGCAGATGCAAATGGTAGGTGTTGGAAAGCTCCACCTGACAGCCAATATTTTTCAAATCCTCGGCGCTCAATGCGCCTTTGATGGCGCCCTGTGTGCCTACATTCATGAATACCGGAGTCTGGACAGTTCCGTGGGCGCAGGTAAATTCTCCCCGCCGGGCCTTGCCTTCGGTTTTCTTCAGTTCAAACATACTTACCTCACAAAATACACATGGCGTCGCCGAAGCTGAAGAAGCGATACTTTTGATTTACGGCTTCTTCATAGGCTGCCAAAACATTTTCTCTGCCGGCAAAGGCGGAGACCAGCATCACCAAGGTGCTTTCCGGCAGATGGAAATTGGTAATCAGGCCTTGCATTGCCTTAAATTTGTAGCCAGGGTAGATAAAAATATCCGTCCATTTGCTTTTTGCTTCAAAGCCTCCGTCATCGTTGACCAGACTTTCCAGTGTGCGGCAGGAGGTGGTTCCCACACAGATAATCCTGCCGCCATTCTTTCTGGTCTCGTTGAGAATTTTGGCGGTTTCCTCGTGAATCATACACAGCTCGCTGTGCATATGATGCTGGGAAATCTCCTCTGCCTTCACAGGACGGAAGGTACCCAGCCCAACATGGAGGGTAACAAATGCGGTTTTTATCCCCTTGTTTCGGATTTTTTCCAACAATTCCTGGGTGAAATGTAGTCCTGCGGTGGGGGCGGCGGCAGAGCCCGGCTCATTGGAATAAACGGTTTGATATCGCTCATTGTCCTGAAGCTCCGCCTTGATGTAAGGTGGCAGGGGCATCTTTCCCAGCCGTTCCAATACCTCCAGGAAGATTCCTTCATACCGAAATTCCACAATGCGGTTGCCGTCCTCTTTTACTTCTGTAACTTCGCAGGAAAGCTCGCCGTCACCAAAATGCACTTGACTGCCTACCTGCATTTTTCGGCCGGGCTTGCAGAGACATTCCCACCGGTTGCCTCCCAAATCCCGCAAAAGTAACACCTCGACTGCCCCGCCTGTGGGTCGGTTGCCCAGAAGCCGGGCAGGAAGCACACGGGAATCGTTCATCACCAGGCAGTCGCCGGGATTCAGATAATCCAGAATATCATAAAAATGTTTGTGGGAAACCTTGCCGGTCTTTCTGTCCAGCGCCAGCAGACGGGAGCTGTCCCGCTTATCAAGAGGCGTCTGGGCAATGAGCTCCTCGGGCAGGTTATACCAAAAGTCATGGGTTTGCATATCGTTCCTCCGAATCTTCAAGAAAGCCTATGTATTATAGCCCAACGGGTGGCATTTTGCAACACTTTTCGGGATTTTTCCAACATTTCTCCCCTGCACCCCTCCTTCCGCTGATTCATAAGATGGCTGGGAGGGATCAATCTATGAACAAAGCACTGTTTACAGGAGTTTGTACTGCGCTGGTTACCCCGTTTTTAGACGGTAAAATTAACTATCCCATGGTGGAAATGCTTCTGAAACGGCAAATAGAAGCCGGGATTAAAACCTGTGTCATCTGCGGCACAACGGGCGAAGCCCCTACATTATCCGACGAAGAAAAGCTGGAGCTGTTTCAGCGTTGCAAGGACTATGTCAAGGATAAAATGACCATAATTGCAGGAACGGGCAGTAATTCCACAGAGCATGCAGTTTACCTATCCAAGGAAGCACAAAAACGGGGTGTAGATGCTCTCCTTTTGGTTACGCCCTATTATAATAAGGCTACGGAGGATGGGCTGTTTGCCCACTATCTTACCGTTGCCCATAGCGTAAGATTGCCCATTATCCTCTACAATGTACCGGGAAGAACCGGTGTGGATATTCCCATATCTGTTTACAAGCGGCTTTCTAGAATCCCCAATATTGCAGGGGTTAAGGAAGCTTCTGCAAGCATTTCAAAGATTGGGAAGATCATTGCCCAATGCGGTCCGAATTTCCCTGTTTGGGCAGGCAATGACGATATGATTGCCCCGGTGATTGCACTGGGCGGCAAGGGCGTCATATCCGTAATCAGCAACGTAGTTCCTGTTCAAACACGGCTTTTAACACAAGCGGCGCTGGACGGAGATTTTGATACCGCTGCCGCGCTGCAGGCAGATCTACAGCCTTTGACAGAGCTCATGTTCTGCGAGGTAAACCCAATTCCCGTAAAGGCTGCCATGAAGCGAATCGGTTATGACTGCGGCGGCTGCCGCCTGCCTCTTACGGCGCTGACGGAGGCCAATCAGAAAAGGCTGGAAGCATATTTCCAGTGATAGGAAAAAAGCCGCCCCTTGGGCGGCTTTCATTATGCCAAAACAGCTTTGTGGAATACCTTTTTTCCTTTGCGGATTTTAACGCCTTCTTTCAGCATTTCCTCCGTAACAGCAAACTGGGCAGAGGGAACCTTTTCATCGTTGACAAGGACGCCGCCCTGCTCTACCAACTGCCGCGCCTGCTTATTGGACGGGGCAAGACCGCAGGCAACCATCAGGCTCAAAATTCCGATTTTGCCGTCGGTAAGCTGCTCCGGAGCAATCTGCGTTGTGGGCATGTTGGCATCATCGCTGCCGCCAGCAAACAGGGCTTTGGCCGCAGCCTGGGCGTTCAGAGCTTCCTCTTCTCCGTGAACGAGCTTTGTCAGCTCGAAGGCAAGGATCTGCTTTGCTTCGTTGATCTTTGCATCCTGCCAGGTATCCATTTCCTCAATCTGCTCCAGAGGCAGGAAGGTAAGCATACGGATGCACTTCATTACATCGGCATCGGCAACGTTGCGCCAATACTGGTAAAATTCAAAGGGGGATGTTTTGTTGGCGTCCAACCACACGGCGTTTCCCGCTGTTTTGCCCATCTTATTGCCCTGGGCATCGGTAAGCAGAGTGATGGTCATGCAGTGGGCGTCTTTGCCCAGCTTCTTGCGAATCAGCTCTGTACCGCCCAGCATATTGCTCCACTGGTCGTTGCCGCCGAATTGCATATTGCAGTTGTAATGCTGGTACAGATGGTAAAAGTCATAGGACTGCATAATCATGTAATTGAATTCCAGGAAGGAAAGTCCCTTTTCCATTCTCTGCTTGTAGCAGTCAGCCCGGAGCATATTGTTCACGGAGAAGCAGGCGCCTACCTCCCGCAACAGCTCTACATAGTTCAAATTCAGCAGCCAGTCAGCGTTGTTTACCATCTGTGCCTTGCCTTCGCCAAATTCGATAAACCGCTCCATCTGCTTTTTGAAGCACTGGGCGTTGTGGTCAATGTCTTCCTTGGTGAGCATTTTTCGCATATCCGTCCGGCCGGAAGGGTCGCCGATCATGGTGGTGCCGCCGCCAATGAGGGCGATGGGCTTATTACCGGCCATCTGCAGACGCTTCATCAGAGTCAGCGCCATAAAGTGTCCGGCGGTCAAGCTGTCGGCAGTACAGTCAAAGCCGATATAAAAGGTTGCTTTGCCATTGTCAATCATTTCCCGAATTTCAGCTTCATTGGTTACCTGGGCAATCAATCCCCGGGCTACCAGCTCGTCATAGAGTTTCATATTCTACCTCCAAAAATAAAGCCCTCTGTCCTAACGGACAGAGGGCGGAAAAAACGCGGTACCACCTCTGATTCGTTTGCGCCTCACAGCGCAAACCTCACAGCGTTTATGCACGCTTTGCGCTGTTTCGGGCGCACCCGTTCTCCCCTACTGCATTTTCGGAAAGACCACTCCGGGAGGTATTTCATCGGGCAAACCCATTGCCTTGCACCGTCCGGCAACTCTCTGGGGGAATGGAACCGATTACTTCTTCCCATCACTGTGTTTCTGGTCATATCATAGCGAATGTTCCCATATTTGTCAAGGGCAAACAGCGCCCAAGAACTTAATTGTCTCCTGCGCCTAAAAGCATTTCCCTGGCACTTTCCAGGG
>JAZOQT010000005.1:0-30446 GCA_045656245.1 Faecousia sp. | reverse complement strand
CAAGGCCCCAAGGACATTCCGGAAACCGTAGCCCAGGCAGGCGCTGCCGCCGGCAAGGTCATCGGCCTGCTGTGCAAGGACCACCTGACCTGCAACCCCTGTGTTGCCAAATCCGACGAGATGATGTGTAACGGCTGTTCCGCCTGCGAAAAAGTGTGTCCCTATGGCGCAATCAGCTATCAGGATAAAGAATTCCGCGGCCCCAACCGCACAACCCTTGTGCGGCGTGTGGCAACAGTAAATCCTGCGGTATGCCAGGGCTGTGGTGCTTGTACCGTAGCCTGTCCCAGCGGCGCTATGGATCTGCAGGGCTTCTCCAACAGTCAAATTATGGCGGAGGTGGACGCAATATGCAAGTAAATGAAACCTTTACTCCCACCATTGTGGCTTTCTGCTGCAACTGGTGCTCCTATGCCGGCGCGGACCTTTCCGGTACAAACCGGCTCACCTACCCCGCTAATGTAAAAATCATTCGAATCCCCTGCTCCTGCCGGCTGAACCCCATGTTCATTCTTCGGGCTTTCCAGCGGGGGGCAGACGGCGTGATTCTCTGCGGTTGCCACCCCGGCGACTGCCACTATACCACCGGCAATTACTACGCCCGCCGGCGTATGACTCTGCTGTTTTCCATGCTGGACTTTTTGGGCATTGAGAAGGAGCGTACCCGTGTGGAATGGGTTAGCGCCGCAGAGGGCGCAAAATTTGCCGAAACCATGAACGACTTTGTCGCCACGGTTACCAAGCTGGGAAAAAATAAGCGATTGGAGGATTTGCGATGCACGAAGCAGTAAAAAGCAAAGCCATAGAGCTGCTGAAAAACGGCACAGTTGACCGCGTGCTGGGCTGGAAGGCCGGCGAATTCTTCCATGATTTGACCCCCGGGGTGATGGAAACACCGGAACAGGTGGAAAAAGAATTTGTATTCAGTGTCTTTTCTGCCCCCAACCTGTCCAAATACTTAATCGCCGAAAGCCGAAAAGAGGGAAAAATCGCCGTGTTCCTGAAGCCCTGCGATTCCTATTCCTTCCAGCAGCTTTTGAAAGAACACCGCATTCAGCGGGATCGGGTGTATGCCGTGGGCGTGGAATGCCGGGGTATGTGCTCCATGGACGCCATTCGCGGTCTTGGCATCACCGGCGTTACCGCTGTGGAGGATTTGGGGGAAACCCTGAAGCTTACCACCCTCTACGGAGAAAAAACCATTTCCAAGCAGGACGCCCTGTTAGAGCGATGTGTTCACTGTAAGAGCAAAAAAGTGGTTGCCTTCGACGAAATGCTGGGCCAGAACGGGGAAGAAGACCCGGACTGCGGCCGGTTTGACATGGTGCAAAAGCTGGAGGCCATGACCGCCGAGGAGCGCTTCGCCTTCTGGCGAAACGAGCTTTCCCGCTGTATTCGCTGTAACGCCTGCCGGAACGTCTGTCCTGCCTGCTCCTGTGAAAAGTGCGTGTTTGACAACGAAAAATCCGGCATCGCCCAAAAGGCCGCCGCCAGTGATTTTGAGGAAAACAATTTCCACATCATTCGGGCCTTCCACGTAGCCTCCCGCTGCACCGACTGCGGCGAGTGCAGCCGCGTTTGCCCCCAGAATATCCCCCTGCACCTGCTGAACCGCAAGTTCATTCGGGACATCAACGAGCTTTACGGCACCTACCAGGCCGGTAGCGATATGGATACCAAGCCGCCCTTGATGGACTTTAAGATGGACGATTGCGAGCCCTCCGTGGTATATGAAAGGGGTGGCAAGGCTTGAAAAAAGTAGCTGTTTCCCAGATTTATAAGGTTCTTTCCCAGATTGGGGAAACCGCCCGTGTGTATATCCCTGCCGATGACGGCGCAGGCCAGGCACGATTCCTCCCCTACATGGACGGTATGACCCTGACAGAAAAGCTCAACACCGTCCGCAGCGCCAAGGATTTGTTCTTCCCCCAGGTGGAAAACCTGCTGAAATTCAGGGTTTCCGGGAAGGAAATTCAAATCATCGACGAAAGAAGCCCTGTGGAGAACTTCGTCATCTTCGGCGTCCGGAGCTGTGATTGCCGCAGCTTCGATTTGCTGGATAATGTATTTTTGCACCAACAGCCGGTAGACACCTTCTACCAGGCTAGACGGGAAAAGGGCATCGTCATCACCCTTGCCTGCACCGCGCCGGAGGAAACCTGCTTCTGCACCGCCTTCGGCATTGCCCCGGAGAATCCTGCCGGGGATATTACCGCATGGAAAACCGAGGATTTCTTCTACTTCCGCGGCAATACGGAAAAAGGCATCGCTCTGCTAGACACCCTTTCTCTGGCTGACAGCGACGATACCGCTGTAACAGCCCAGCAGACCGCCATTCGCAGCATCACCGAAAAGCTTCCCTTTGGCAAGCTGGATTTGACCGGCTTTGACAAGGACCACTTGATGGAAAAATTCAACGACCCCCGTTGGGCAAAGCTGTCGGAAAGCTGCCTTGGATGCGGCACCTGCACCTTCGTATGTCCCACCTGCCAGTGCTACGACATTCGGGATTTCGATACCGGCAAGGAAATTCAGCGCTTCCGCTGTTGGGACAGCTGCATGTACTCCGACTTTACCATGATGGCCCATGGCACCAACCGCCCCACCCAAAAGGAGCGCTTCCGTCAGCGGTTCATGCACAAGCTGGTGTACTACCCTGCCAATTTTCAGGGACAATACAGCTGTGTGGGCTGCGGCCGCTGTCTGCAAAAATGCCCTGTGAACACCAACATTGTAAAAGTCATTAAAACCTTGGGAGGTGAGTCGGTATGATGCAAGAGTCCTTAATCCCCACCCTGGGTGTGATCACCGAGATCCGTACCGACACTCCCGATGTCAAAACCTTTCGGGTTGTGGGCGTAGACGGAAAGAAGCCCTTTACCCATATCCCCGGCCAGTGCGCCATGCTCTCCGTTCCCGGCGTGGGAGAAGCCCTGTTTTCCATTACCTCCTCCCCCACCAACGAGGAGTACATGGAGTTCTCCATTAAAAAGTGCGGCTGTGTAACCTCCTGCCTCCACGCCATGGAGCCGGGCCAGCAAATCACCCTTCGCGGCCCCTACGGCAACGGTTTCCCCGTTGATACGGACTTTGCCGGAAAGGACCTGGTGTTTGTCGCCGGCGGTATCGGCCTTGCCCCCCTGCGTTCCGTAATCAACTATGTCCGCCACTATCGCAATCGCTACGGCAGTGTGGACATTGTCTACGGCGCCCGAAGCAAGGACGACCTGGTGGACTTCCAGGAAATTATCGACGAGTGGAGCAAGGAAGAGGGAATCTCCGTTCATCTGACCATCGACAATCCCCAGGAAGGCTGGGACGGTCATGTGGGCTTCGTTCCCAACTATGTGAAAGAGCTGGGCTTCGACACCTCGAAAACAATTGTTATGTGCGGCCCGCCCATTATGATTAAATTCACCCTTGCCGGTCTTTTGGAGTTGGGCTTTGACAAAACCCAGGTGTATACCACCTTTGAGCTGAAAATGAAATGCGGCATCGGCAAATGCGGCCGGTGCAACATCGGCGACAAGTATGTCTGCAAGGACGGCCCTGTGTTCCGTTTGGACGAGATGGACACACTGCCTGACGAGTATTAAGGAGATAGCCTATGGAACAAATGGTAAATATTTTCCTTTTTGGAAAGAAGCACGAAGTTCCGGAAAGCCTGACCATTATGGAGGCTATGGAATATTCCGGCTATAAGCTGGTGCGGGGCTGTGGCTGCCGCAACGGCTTCTGCGGCGCATGCGCCACCATATACCGCATCGCCGGGGACCGGGAACTGAAAGCCGGCCTTGCCTGCTCCACCAAGGTGGAAAACAATATGTATGTGGCAACCCTTCCCTTCTTCCCCCTGATCAAGGAGGGCTACAACATTGAGCAGGTGAAGCCCACTGAGCAGATCATGATGGAGCTTTATCCGGAAATCTACGCCTGTGTTGGCTGTAACGCCTGCACCAAAACCTGTCCGCAAAGTCTGAACGTAATGCAGTACATTGCCTACGCCCAGCGTGGGGAATACGAGAAATGCGCTGAAGAATCCTTTGACTGCGTCATGTGCGGCATCTGCTCCTCCCGCTGCCCCGCCGGCATCTCCCACCCCCAGGTGGCTATGCTGGCCCGCCGGCTCAACGGCAAGTACCTCGCTCCCCATTGCGACCATCTGGACAATCGGGTAGAGGAAATCCGCCGCGGTGATTTGGAAGCGCTGATTCAAAGCATTATGAACAAGCCCCTGGAGGAAATCAAGGAGCTTTACAACCATCGGGACATTGAAAAGTAAGGAGGCGGCAAAATGTATCAGGAACAGCATATTGTAGACTCCATGCGTCTGGTGGAGGCCGCCAGAGCGGAAAATGTAACATTAAACCCCCGGCGCATGACCGCCGAGGAAAAGGAACAGCTTCTTGCCACCTATCACCCGGATTTCCGGCAGGACCAGTTCACTACCCTTACCATCGGCCCCAACGCCGGAGAAAAAGTCCCCCACGAGCTGGCCGCTCTGCTTCAGGGCAAGTCCCGTCTTGCAGGGAAAACCCTGGATTTCAGTAATCCCGACTATGACGTGGATGTTCTGATTATCGGTGGCGGCGGTGCCGGCGCATCTGCCGCTATTGAGGCGGACGATTTGGGCGCCAACGTCATGGTGGTTACCAAGCTGCGCATGGGCGACGCCAACACCATGATGGCAGAAGGCGGTATTCAGGCCGCCGACAAACCCAACGACTCCCCTGCCCAGCACTTTTTGGATGCCTACGGCGGCGGCCACTTTGCCGCCCAGAAGGATTTGCTCTACAAGCTGGTAACCCAAGCTCCGGAGGCCATCTTGTGGCTTTCCAACCTGGGTGTGGAATTTGACAAGGCTCCCGACGGCACCATGATTACCACTCACGGCGGCGGCACCTCCCGGAAGCGTATGCACGCCGCCAAGGACTATTCCGGCGCAGAAATCATGCGCACCCTGCGGGACGAGGTTCTCAACCGGAAAATCCCCGTGGTGGATTACACTGCCGCCATTGAGCTTATTAAGGACGATAAGGGCAACTGCGCCGGCGCTGTTCTGATGAACATGGAAAACGGCGAGCTTTATGTGGCCCGGGCAAAAACCGTGATTATGGCCACCGGTGGCGCAGGACGACTGCACTACCAGGGCTTCCCCACCTCCAACCACTACGGTGCTACCGCCGACGGCCTGGTGCTGGCGTATCGGGCCGGGGCCAAACTCCTGTACCCCGACACTCTGCAGTACCACCCCACCGGCGCCGCCTACCCTGCCCAGATTTTTGGCGCATTGGTAACGGAAAAGGTGCGTTCTCTGGGCGCTATGCTGATTAACGCCAAGGGCGAGGCCTTTATGAACCCGCTGGAAACCCGGGACGTTTCCGCCGCCTCCATCATTCGGGAATGCTCCAGCCGTAACAACGGCGTGCAGACCCCCCAGGGTCAGGCTGTGTGGCTGGACACCCCCATGATTGAAATCAAAGGTGGCGAAGGCACCATTGAAAAGCGGATTCCTGCCATGATGCGTATGTTCGGTAAATACGGCATCGACATTCGGAAGGAGCCGATTTTGATTTACCCCACCCTCCATTACCAAAACGGTGGCATCAAAATCACTGATGATGGGCAAAGCCAGCTGGAAAACCTATTCGTAGCCGGCGAAGCCGTTGGCGGTATCCACGGACGGAACCGTCTTATGGGCAACAGCCTGCTGGACATCATTGTCTTTGGCCGCAACGCAGGCCGCAATGCCGCCCAGAAGGCTAAGGCCGTCAGCGTTGGCGCGCTGAACATTGATCACGTTGCTGCCTTTGAGCAAACCCGTGCCCATGCCGGCATCACAGACGAAACCCTGTCCCCCAGACTTCTGCCGGACTACACACGAATCCGTAAGTAAAGGAGAAAGAACTATGTTACCTGAAATTCTGGAAACGCTGATGATTGTCAGCTTTGGCATTTCCTGGCCCATGAACATCATTCGTTCCTACCGCAGCCGCTCCACCAAAGGAAAAAGCATTCTGTTCAACTTTTTTATTCTCTTTGGCTATATCTGCGGCGTAATTTCCAAGGGCATGACCCATACCTACAATCTGGCGTTCTACTTCTACTTCCCCAATATCATCATGGTGTTCACCGATATTTTGCTGTACTACCGGAATAAGCGTCTGGAAGCCGCAGCAGAAAAGTAATACACTAGGAACTAACCGTTTCTCTATAAAAAATGCCCCGGTGCTTTCGCACCGGGGCAGCTTTTGTATATTTCTTACAGCAGGGGTTCCAGGCCCAGAACCGGGTGGCCCTTCTCGGTCAGCCAGTTCAGCAGCTCCTCGCCGTCGGTGGTAATGGTTTCGTCCGCAACCATATCCACGAAATTCTCAATGCCGTACAGCTCCTTGGCTGTTGCATTCAGCCGCTCGCCCACATCGTCCTTCAGTTCCTTGGGCATCCAGACAATACGCTCGATGCCGCCTTCTGCGGAGCAGAACTTCTTGGAAGCGATGAAATGACGTCCGTGGCCCATGTAGCCGGGAGTCTGTACACCGCCGCCGGTGCAGCTGGCCAGCTCACCGAAGGTCATACCGGCAGGCGTCATACCCTTGAATTCCCGGTTTACGATGATAACACCGTTGCTCATGGGCTCAATGCCGCAGATACACTCGAAGCAGCCGCAGGAGGTCATGGGGTCTTCCAGAATGGAGTACAAGGTTACGTTTTCCACAGCGCCGTGGGTAGCCTCGGCAACCATGCGGTTGACCTCCTCATACCGACCGGTACGCTCGTCAAGCAGGCCCTTCTTGAAAATGGGCTGGCAGGGACCGTTGGGGTCCAGCTCGTTGGTCGCCTTGGCATCCAGCCAGGAAACCGCGCCGCACAGGCCCAAGCGCTCGGGGGTAACCACGCAGCAATGGGCAGGCGCAAAGCTCTGGCACAGGATACAGGTATAGTAGCGGTCCACAGACTCGTCGGTCATGGAAGCCAGACGGTCATCTCTCTGGGCGTAACGGGGCATTGCCACCTCATCACGGAACTTGGCAGCCTCCGCCGCGTCGGTGATAATGGTAACCTGACACTTGTCGACAACAGCGTCAAACTCGTTCATAATCATCACATACAGCACTTCTGCGAAGTCCTTCAGCCGCAAACCGGCCTCAAATGCGCCATTGGAAACACGGACACGAACCTGATTTCTCTGACCGGTGTGCATAACGCCTTCCATGTAGTTGAACCATGCGTGGAACTTCCGCTCGATAACAGACTCGAAGTCCACCTGCATCTTCTTGCCGGCAACCTCAACATAAGTAACCAGAGCCA
Source organism: Faecousia sp. (assembly GCA_045656245.1). Taxonomy (GTDB): domain Bacteria; phylum Bacillota; class Clostridia; order Oscillospirales; family Oscillospiraceae; genus Faecousia. The sequence goes on along the minus strand of JAZOQT010000005.1, from coordinate 23,135 downwards.
GGTCCTTTTCTGCGTCCAGGTCAGGTCCGATGATGGAAATCTTGTGGTCCTCAACCTCATTCAGCTCCCGCATAACCACCAGCTCGGCAGTGGGATTCTTGGAAGACCAGCACTCGTTGTGCATATCCGCCTTACGGATAATCTCGCCCTCGAAAGCAGCGGCAAATGCCACGGGAATGGGAAGCTCGGTAACCTTAATCTTAATGTTGCGCAGCTCCAGAGATTTCTTCACCGTGTCATTGTGGTCGCAAACGGACTCCAATGCACCGGGAACCTGATTCTCGCCCAGGTCGATGTCCACAACAACGGGGAAGCCCAGAGCAATCGCGCCTGCGCCGGCGGAAACAACCACAGCGTCAATGGCGCCGAAGGTATTGACGAAAGCGGGAACGCGGTTCTTGGTGTAGTCCAAAAGACCTGCCAAATCACCGGGCTGAACGTTGCCGAAAATCAAAGCGGCGCGAACGGCAACTGTAACCACGTGGATAACAGAGGTAACGTCGTGGCCCAAAGGAATCACGCGGAATTCCAGACCCATGCGCACGCCGCCTTCGGCGCACTGCTCAATTACATCGCCAACCATGAAGGTCATAATACCCTTGGACTGGTAGTCCTTAACCACCTTCACCACATCGGCGGCATTGTCTGCCTTGCCCAGAACCACGGCAACACCGGGAATATCACCGGTAACCAGAGGCACGCCCAGACTGCGGATAATGGGGTCGGGCACAAAGCCGATGCCGGATTCGTTGGCATAGGGGTTCTCTTCCAGATATTTCAGTCCCTCCAGAATTTCAGCGCCCACTGCAGTGGCAAGGCCGGCATTCAGCGCTTGGCCCAAATCCTCCTGGTTGGTAATCAGGCTTTTCAGCACGCCCACACAGGCAGGCAGGTCGCCCAGAGTCTTTACCTTTACGCCGGTAGCAGCATAAATGGTGGGGAAGCAATAAGCGGTGTCGGGGAAGGCAATTTCTCTGTCTGCGCCGTATTTGGCGATGGCGTCATTTACTGCGCCCTCGGTCAAGCCGGCAACGGCATTGCTGCCGCCGTAAATCAAGTCGGTTAATACACTCATGGTAATTCCTCCTTATATAAAATACGAAGTAACATTATATCTGGCCCACAGGCCGAATATACCATTTTTTGGCATCCCCCCGGGGGGGATAGGGAAAATACAAAATGGCAGGGAGGGAGTTCCCTCCCTGCCATAAATGCGGGATATCGTTTTATTTGGAGTATTTATCTATCTGTTTCTGCTCAGCATCATAATCTGTCAGCATTCTTCCTCCCCGTCCGGCATCATTGCGAAAAAACTTTCCGATACGAGACAAAATGGGAAGTACCACTACAACGGCGATAATCACTACAATCACAATTATCTGTTCGAGCTGCATAGACGATACTCCTTTCTTGTGCCCTTCCTTACAGATCCAGGTAGCTGTCAGAGTACAGCACGTGGTTCTTGAAGATGTCGCAGGACTTAATGGTTTCCATCAGACGCAGGTCATTGGGGTTGACGATGGCAGAGGTCAGACCCTGCATCATGCACATAGCAACCAGAGCGCTGTCCATAATGGGACGGACGTTCTTGGGCGCGCCGTTGGAGTTGTTGGACAGACCGCCGGTGGACTTCAGGCCCTTGTCGGAGAACATCTTGATGGCCTCCAGAACCTCCATCTGCTTGTCCTGCATGCCCTTAACCACCAGGAACAGGGGGTCAAACCACAGGTCGGTGGCCTCCATGCCCAGGCTCAAGCCACGCTCCAGCATATTGTCGCAGTGCATCATACGCTCTTCATTGTCCTTGGCAATACCGTCAGCAGAGCAAAGAGCAATACAAATCGCATCGTTGGCAGCGGCCAGGTCGATATAGCCGATACGGGAGCCAGCATCAGCGGAGTTAACAATGGGCTTGCCGTTGGTACGGTTATACACCTTGATACCGGCTTCGATAGCCTTCATGTTGGCAGTATCCAGAGCCAGAGGTACGTTGTTAAAGTTTTCCTGCAACAGCTTAACAGCCCACATCATACGCTCGGGGCCGTCCTTTTCGGCAGGTCCGATGTTTACGTCCAGATAGGTAGCGCCAGCCTTAATCTGCTCGTATGCACGCTGCAGAATGGGCTCGGGATCCCGCTCGTCCATAGCCTTGCGGATAGAGGGAGCGATACAGTGGATTCTCTCACCGATGGTAACGAAGGTCTGGCTCTCGGGATTGTAGCCCTTGTACTGGGTATCCCACTGCTTCACCTCGATAGCGGGCACCTTGGTGGCCAGCAGCTCGTCAAAGGACAGCTCCTTGACCTCAACAGCAGCGCCGGCGGCAGCCTTGGCAGCATTTTCAGCAGCGGCAGCGGCAGCAGCAGCCTCGTACTCCTTGTCCTTCAGGTACTTGGGCAGCTGAACAGCCCCCAAAGGACCAACGACAACGTTCCAGCCGGGGAGCTTCTCTTGAATCTCGCCCTTCATAACGGCAACCTTGCCGGGGATAATCAGGGTACGGTTCTTAATCTTGTTCTCAATGTCCAGCTCCTCGAATGTCTTCTTAACCGTGGAGGAGGAGAACTTGCCGGCGGCCCAGGCAGTCAGCACGGACATGCCGGAAGCATCGGTAATAATCAGGTTCACAGGCTGGTTGGAACGCTCCATTTCGCCGGAAACCAGGAAGTAGGTCAGGGCGAAGTCCACAGTCAGAGCGCAGGGGCTGTTCTCATCAGCGCCGTTCAGGGGGTAAATCTTGGCTTCCACCTTCATGGGCTTCTGGGGGTCAGTGTAGATATTCTGACGCAGGCCGTAAAGGGGCAGTGCCTGGGCATAGCTCATGCCGTCCATCACGATGATGGAAGCGTACTTCTCGGTGAACATAGCGGCGTAAGCAGTCTGCAAGTGGGCATTACCACGGGCCAGCTTGGCCAGATTCACGATGGAAGGATAGCCCATGGTACGGTCTCCGTCCTTAATGGCGGTGCGGCGAACCAGAACGGCATTGGCCAGAGTTTCCTTGGCTGTCTTGCCGGTAACGTCCAGAACCAGGTTCTTATTGCCCTTGGCTTCCAGATTCTTTACAGTGTCGTACAAATCAGAGATGTTCTCTGCCCAAACACCCAGAGTAACGCCCTTGGCGGTGGCCAGCGCATTCATTTCCTCCCAGTTGGCAGGGGTAGCGCCGTCGAGAATCACGTCCTTGCCGCAGACTTCCAGAGCGGCCTTTGCGCACTCCACGTCCCAGCATTCCAGTACCAGGCTGCGGCCGGTGGCGGCAGCCTTCTTCACCAGATTGGCGTATACAGCAGGATCATTCTGGTTGTTGGCAACCTGAACGAACTCCACATACATTCTCTCACCGATACGCTCATAGTCCACCTTCTGCAGGTCATTAAGCTTTGCGTCCACAGCAGCCTCGTCCATGCAGGTACAAACGGAAACAGCGTACAGGTTCTTGCTTACCAGAGTCTTCTCATGACGGAACAGAACGGTTTCGCCGCCCAGCTTGTGCTCGCCGACAGAGATGGTCTTCATAGGGGGAGCAGTCTGCTCGTTGAGCATTGCCTTTGCATCGTCAGAGAAATAGGGGCACTTGTCGATTTCCACAGCGCCCTGGGCCACCTTCATGCAGAAAGCCATACAGGTGGGGCTGCCGCACTCCTTACAGTTCTTCTTGGGAGACAGCTTAAAAATGTCAAGACCTTTCAAAGCCATTGTATGTATCCTCCTTCTTAAACCAGTTCATTGATGAACTGCTTGATGGTGGCCACGGCAACAGGGTGGCGCATAATCACAGCGTCAGCGCCGCCGGTGAGATTTGCAGCAGCGGTAGCCACTTCCATACCGATGGCGCGCTCTTCGGCGCTGCCCCAGGTGGGCTCGTCAGCCTCGGAAGCGGTGGATTCCTTCACGCCCCAGGTATCTGTGGACACGGGAGCAATGATGGGCATTTGCAGGTCTGCATCGGACTGGGCCAAAGCGGCAGCGCGGACACGGTCCAAAGTGGAGGCAACATATTCATAGCCATAGCCCACAGCAGCAGTGCCGATGTTCATGACGATGGAGGAAGCAGGAATAGACAAATCCTTCATCATCTGAATGTTCAGCTGCTTTGCCAGGTTGATGTCGTCGGCAGTTTCTGCGCCAACCTTCTGGCCGTAAGCCAGGGCGACAGAAGCGCCTACGGTCTTGTAGTTTTCATTCTTGGCGGACAGCACCAGAATGTTCTTGCCCTGGAGGGCTTCGGCGATTTTACTGAACAGCTCGCCATCCTTTTCCAGGTTCTTGCAGCCCATGATAACGATGGGCATGGTAACGGCCTCGGCAACTGCCTTGGCATCGGCAACGCAATCCTCCACGGAGCGATTGTCGCCGTTGGGGTCAGCAGACTCAAAGTTCAGGCACAGAAAATCTGCGCCCTCCATGGTCTCGGCCTTCTTGGCGCGGTCGGCCATGGTGTTGCAGCCAGCGTAGAACTCTACCAGGCCGGGAGCAGTCCACTGCTGGGCAGCGTCGGAAATCTCGACGCCGACTTTCGGCGCATTCTCAATGGGTGCGTCGAAGGTGTAGAAGGGCAGCACATTCTGGCCGCCGATGACAACTGCTTTGTCGCCGGTGCCCAGGGTAACGGCATTGATTTTGCCGCTGAAAGGCTGCGTCTTAGGAACGAAAGACATAGTTGGTTTCCCCCTTAAAAATTTTTATAATAAATAAATTTATTAACACAGTAGTAGCTGGGCTTTACAGCCCGATGGACTCCATAACGCCCTTGAGCGCCGCCTTGACAGGATTGCTGTCCGGCAGCTTGCTGGAAGGCTCACCGGCGCAGTCGCAGCGGTACACGCTGTCGTCCTGGGGCAACACGCCCAAAAGTGTCAGAGAGTGCTTTTCCACTTCCTCCCGAACACCGTCGTCCAGCACACCCCCGGGGGCGCGATTGATGATAATGCCCATCTTGCCGGGCTTTAAGTCCATTTCGTCAATCATCTGGGCGACTCTTGCCGCGGCCTGCACGCCCCGGCGGGAGCAATCGGAAATCAGAAGCATGGTGTCCACATGAGGCAGCGTGCCTCTTGCCACATGCTCCAACCCCGCTTCATTGTCCATGACAATGTAGGAGTAGTTTTTTGCGTACCTGTCTACCTGGGTTTTCAGTACGCCGTTGACGTAGCAATAGCAGCCCTTTCCCTGGGTGCGGCCCATCACCAACATATCGAAATCGTCTTCTTCAATGATGGCAGAGCTGAATTTGAAGTCCGCATAATCCGCTTTGGTCATGCCGGCAGGAATGGTCCCCTTCATTTCCGCTTGGGCCATTTCTTCCCGGATTGCGCCCAGGCTGGTTTCCACTTCCACGCCCAGCACCTCGTTGAGGTTGCTGTTGGCATCGGCGTCCACAACCAGCACAGGTCCCTTGTTCTTCTTACAAAGTAAATCTATCAGCATGCCGCAGGTGGTGGTTTTTCCCACGCCGCCCTTGCCGGCTACTGCAATGGTATGAGGCATATATTTTGCTCCTTTTGAAATCCTATCCCGTCCGCGCATTCCTGTTTTTCGACTTTATGCGCAGCCATGCCGGGTTTTCCATATGGGCGCACTTCGCCCATATGGATACGAGTATATCGTACCACATATTCTGCCGAAATTCAACCCATATTTTCTCCAAAAAGCAACTTTTCCACCGCGGTTTTCCTGAGCGGGGTACGGGAGTCGTTTGCATTTTTCACTGCGGGAAAAATTGCGGTTCGGCTCGGTCGAGCCCTCGCCGGCAACACGCATCTGCGCTGCATTTTATCTTTCGATTCCCTCCTGCTTATTTCCAAAAAATCCCCACCCAAATGGGTGGCGATTTTTTGGAGCAGGGTACGGGAATCGAACCCGCCTTCACGGCTTGGGAAGCCGTTGTATTACCGATATACGAACCCTGCGCATTGATGGTATTATAACAGAGGTATGGGAAGATTTCAACCATTATTTGTCGAATTTTCGAAACCTTCCTCAAAGGAAAGGGCGTGTCCTGCGGACACGCCCGATTTTCTTATTTGCACAGCTCCTGGGCCACTTCCACAATGTGGTCGGCGCACAGGCCAAACTGCTTCAGCAAATCCACTGCAGGACCGGAGTGGCCAAACTCGTCGTTGACACCGATGCGGCGCACAACGGTGGGGCACTTCTCTGCCAGACAGGCGCATACAGCCTCGCCCAGACCGCCGATAACGGAATGCTCCTCGCAGGTGATGACCTTGCCGCACTTCTTGGCAGCGGCAATCACCAGCTCCTCGTCCAGGGGCTTGATGGTAGCCATGTTGATAACCATAGCATTGATGCCCATCTGCGCCAGCTTCTCGCCGGCCTCGATGGCCTCGTAGGTCAGCAGACCGTTGGCAATGATGGCAACATCGGTACCCTCACGAAGGACCTCGCCCTTGCCAATCTCGAACTTGAAGTCCTCTGCGTGGAACACCGGCACAGCCAGACGGCCAAACCGCAGATACACAGGACCGTTCATCTCATAAGCAGCGCGAACCGCGGCCTTTGCCTCAATGTCATCAGCAGGGCAGATGACGGTCATGCCGGGGATAGAACGCATCAAAGCGAAGTCCTCACAGCACTGATGGCTTGCGCCGTCCTCGCCCACGGAGATACCGCCGTGGGTAGCGCCGATTTTCACATTCAGATGGGGATAGCCGATGGAGTTGCGCACCTGCTCAAAGGCGCGGCCTGCGGCAAACATAGCGAAACTGGAGGCGAAAGGCACCAGCCCGGCGGTGGACATACCGGTGGCCATACAAATCATGTTGGCCTCGGCAATGCCGCAGTCAAAGTGGCGGTCGGGGAATGCCTTCTGGAATGTACCGGTCTTGGTAGCGCCGGCCAGGTCAGCGTCCAGAACCACCAGATTGTCAAACTCGGCGCCCAGCTCCTTCAGAGCGTTGCCGTAGCTATCACGGGTTGCAATTTTCTTCATCTCTGCCATAATCATGCCTCCAATTCTGCCAGCTGCGCATTCAGTTCAGCCATGGCCTGCTCGTATTCGGCGTCGTTGGGTGCTTTTCCATGCCAACCGGCCTGGTTTTCCATGTAGGAAACACCCTTGCCCTTGGTGGTGCTCATCACGATGGCAAAGGGCTTGCCCTTGGTCTGGCGGGCTTCGTTGAAGGCAGCCTCCAGCTCATCAAAGTTGTGGCCGTCCACAGCCTTTACGGCAAAGCCAAAGGCCTCCAGCTTACCCACGATGGGGTACGGGCTCATAACGTCGGCAATGTTGCCATCAATCTGCAGACCGTTGTTGTCCACGATGATGCACAGGTTGTCCAGCTTGTAGTGGGCAGCGGCCATACAAGCCTCCCAAACCTGACCTTCCTGAATCTCACCGTCGCCCAGCAGGGAGTAAACCCGATTCTGCTTGCCGGTGTGCTTGGCAGCCAGCGCCATGCCGGTGGCAACGGAAACACCCTGACCCAAGCTGCCGGTGGACATATGCACGCCGGGAACCGTGTTCATGTTGGGGTGGCCTTGCAGGTAGGAATCAATGTGGCGGAAGGTGGGCAGATCCTCCACGGGGAAATAGCCCCGCTGTGCCAGCACGGAGTACAGGCCCGGAGTGGTGTGGCCCTTGCTGAGAACGAAACGGTCCCGGTCCTCCCACTTGGGATTCTTGGGGTCGATGTTCATTTCCTTGAAATACAGATAGGTGTAAACCTCTGCTGCAGACAAGCTGCCGCCGGGGTGGCCTGCTTTTGCGCCGTGGGTGGATTCGATTACACCCATGCGAACCTTGCAAGCAGTAATTTGCAATTGCTTCTTTTCGCTGAGAGTCATTGCTTTGCCTCCTCAATGGTTTTTATATTGTTTCCATATATGTTCATATGGTTTTTGATGGCCTCAAAGGTGGTGTCGCTGATCACGTGCTCCATTTTACAGGCATCGGTGGTGGCGGTTTCCTCATCCACCCCCAAAGCCACCAGCATCTGCGTCAGAACCGTGTGGCGTTTCATAATTTTTTGCGCGGTTTCCAACCCGCTTTGGGTCAGATGGATATGTCCATCACCGTCTATAGTGATGTACTGCCCGCTTTTCAGCAATCCCACTGCCCGGGAAACACTGGGCTTGGAATAGCCCATATATTCACTGATGTCCACAGACCGGACAAAACCGCGCTTTCGGGATAGAATCAAAATCGTTTCCAGATACATTTCACCGGATTCCTGCAGTGCCATACGCGCCACTCCTTTCCCGTTTCTCAAGCATACATAGCATATCACGAAATTCAGACTTTTGCAAGAGAAATCCTCTTTTCACAAAAGGACTTTACAAAAACAATTCCCATGATAAAATAGAAACAGCTAATCAAAAGGAGGCAACATCATGGCTGCCCAAAAAAATCGAAGAAAATGTAAGAACAACACTGTTCTTTTGGGGCTGATTGCCCTTTTGTCGGCGCTTTTGCTGGCCGCCGTCATCATCGCCCTTTCCCTCCCCGACCGGTCCTCTGCTTCTGCGCAGCCCACCCCGCCGGACACAGAACCCACACCCTCTGCCGGCACCTCGCCTACCGAAACCCAGCCTCCCCTTGACGGCTGGCAGGCCATAGACGGGGCCCGCTACTATTACAAAAACGGCATTCCCTACACCGGCTGGCTGGTATGGGAAGGAAATCGCTACTATTTGCAGCCCGACGGAAAAATGTCCGTGGGAATTGTGGAGATTGAGGGTGTCAACCACTTTTTCAGCGCCGGCGGCGTATTTTTCCACGTTGTAAACCCCTGGAATTATGTCCCCGCAGATTATGAAATGGAATTGGTATCCCTTCCCAAGCAGTATGGCGACGGCCAGCAGGTAGACAGCACCTGCTATGACGCCCTGCTGCAAATGATTGACGACTGCAACGCCGCCATGGCAGGCAAAACCCAGGCCTATGTGGTGTCCGGCTACCGCAGTATCCAGCGCCAGACCAACAATTTCAATAATAAGGTTAACCGGCTGATGGCGGAGGACACTTCCCTCTCCCGGGCGGAGGCAGAGAAAATCGCAGCCACGGTCATTGCCATTCCCGGCACCAGTGAGCATCACTTGGGTCTGGCTGTGGACATCATCGACACCGACCTGTGGGCTCTGGAGGAGGAGCAGGAGGATTTGCCCGCCCAGAAATGGCTAATGGAAAACTGCTGGCGCTACGGCTTCCTGCTTCGCTATCCCAAAGGAACCACCGACTCCACCGGCATCATCTACGAGCCCTGGCACTACCGCTATCTGGGCGTGGAGCTGGCCACGGAAATTCACAATTCCGGCATGACGGTGGAGCAGTATTTGCAAAGTCTGACCCCCGCCACGGCAGGACAGTGAAGTGTTCACAAATTTGTCGATATTTGTTTTCAATTTTGTTATCCGCTGTTCAAAACCGGCAGGTAGGATATTGGTGTAAAGGGCAGCGGAAGCCGTGAGCCGTTCCCTTTGCACATAGAATCCCTTTTCTACCTCTCTTCTTTCAACCCCTATGCAGGAAAATCCGCTGCTGAAAACCGCAGCGGATTTTCTTTTACCGGTCGGTCTGTGGAGCTCTCTGCCTGCGCAGATTGCCGCCTTGACAACCGACATTTCAGAGGCTATAATATACAAAATTCCATAGGACAGTTCGTAACCATCCTGTCGGTAAACAAAACTAGGAAACCGATGGGCGCAATGCGCTCATTTTTTGTTTATGGGGGCGGACTGCTCCCAATTTTTATTGTAAGGAGAAAATCCATGAAAACCCGTCTTCTCACCCATGCCGCCATTTTGGCCGCCCTATACTGCGCAGTGTGCCACTTGCAGAACCTATTGCTCCCCGGCTCTGCCAGCTGGGCAATCCAGTTCCGTGTAGCGGAGGCTCTGTGCGTGCTGGCATTTTTCACCCCCGCCGCCATTCCCGGTTTGACGGTGGGCTGTTTTCTGTTCAACCTGTCCTTTGCCGGAGCATTGCCGCCGGACATTTTGGTAGGCAGCGCCGCATCCTTTCTCGCCGCAGGGGGCATGTACCTGCTGCGAAGGGTAACGATAAAGGGCTATCCCCTGCCGGGAATGCTGCTGCCCGCCCTGTGCAATGCCCTGCTGGTAGGCTGGGAGCTGACAGTGTATATCGGCGGCAACTTCTGGCTCAACGGGGTATATGTGGCAATCGGAGAAGTGGCCGTATTGCTGACCCTGGGCAGCGCCCTATACTATGTTTTGAAGAAACAAGGCATCGCCGCCCGCCTGTTCGAGCAACAGCCTTAACCGGCAGCGTTTCTTTTCGTTGAAAAGAGCGAATTTTGTGGTATACTATGGGTAAAGGAAGTGATTGCCATGATTGATTTTCAGCGGATTGACCTGGCCAACCGGGACGCCTATAACCAATTTTTGCAAAACTGCGGCGAACGGGGCTGTGAATATTCTCTGGCGAACCTAACCATGTGGGGCAGACAGCGCGCCGCCTTTTTGAAGGGGTATCTGGCGCTGTTTTCCCAATTTCAACGGTCCAGTGTCTACCCCTTCCCCATCGGCAACGGAGATTTGAAGGCCGTGCTGGACGAAATCATTCAAGATGCCCGCCAGCGGGGCATTATCTGCCGCATCACCGGCCTTACCGCCCAGGACTGCATGGCTTTGGAGGAGCTGTACCCCGGCCAGTTTCAGTTCCACCCGGACCGGGACGGTTGCGACTATGTATACAGCATTGACGATTTGGCGGATTTGAAGGGCCGCAAATTCCAGAAGAAGCGGAATCATTTGAATAAGTTTTGGCAGACCCACCCCAACGCCACCCTTGTGCCTATCGACGCCGGGCTTCTTCCCAAGGTGCAGGACATGGCAGCAGCGTGGTATGCCGGCCGTGTTGCGGAAAACGGCAACAACGACTACCACCTGGAGCAGCGGGCCATTGGCCGGGCATTCCGAAATATGGACGCTCTGGGCATGGAGGGGGTTGCCCTGATGGAGGAGGGCGAAATTCTGGCTTTCGCCATGGGCTCCCACCTGACCCGGGAAACCTTCGATGTGCATTTTGAAAAGGCGCTGGAAACTGTGGACGGGGCGTACGCTGCCATCAACCAGGGCTTTGCCGCCCTGCTGCGGGACAGGCACCCCCAGCTCGTCTACCTGAATCGGGAGGACGATATGGGCCTGCCGGGTCTGCGCAAGGCAAAGCTCTCCTACAACCCCCACCACCTGATCACCAAATTCTGGGCAAGACTTTGGGAGGCAGACGATGAAGATTGATTTCCCCGTCCCTTCCCAAATCCCCCACCTGCGCCAGCTTTGGCAGGAAGCCTTCGGGGACGACGACCAATTTCTGGATTGGTTTTTCTCTGTTGGCTTTTCTCGCGAGCGTTGCCGGGTGCTGACGGTGGGCAGCAAGGTCGCCGCAGCTCTGTATTGGTTTCCCTGTCAATGCCGGGGCACGCCCATGGCCTACCTGTACGCCGTGGCCACCGGCAGCGCCTATCGCAGACAGGGACTGTGCCGCCGCCTTATGGAGGACACCCACCGCCATCTGCAGGAAACGGGCTACGGCGGCTGTATCCTGGTGCCGGCAGAGCCTTCCCTGTTTTCCATGTATGAATCTATGGGCTACCGCCCCTTTTCCGGCAAAGACACCCGCCGCATAAATGCCGGAAAGGCTGGCATTCCTGTCCGGGCTGTCTCTTGGGAGGAATACGCCGCTCTTCGCCTTTCTTATCTGCCCCAAGGGGGCGTGGTGCAGGAGGGACTGCCTTTCCTGGCAGGCTTCGCCCAATTCTACGCAGGAGAAGATTTTATCTTCACTGCCACAGAGGCAGACGGGAAACTGTTCGTGCCCGAGCTTTTGGGAAACACCGCCATCATGGAAGGTATTCCGGCGGCTTTGGACAAGACGGAGGGCTGGTTTTCCCTGCCGGGAAGCACCCCCTTTGCCATGTATCTTCCCCTGTCTACGGCTACTGCCCCAACCTATTTTGCATTTTCCTTTCAGTAATAAAAATGCCCCGTGTTCCTTGGGAACACGGGGCGAAGTTTTTCTTACTCTGTGATATACTTGTCAATCAGCTTATCCAGCACCGGAATGCTCACATTCCTGCGCAATACGGCCAGTACACCCAGCCCAACAAAGACCACCTTTTCCAGCAGATTCAAAATACTGCTGAATACCTCCGCCACTCTGTGGAAGAAAGAGAAGTAGTAATGCACGCGGAATATTTCCAGAAAACCGGAAATGACATTGCACAAATTGGGCAGCAAGGTAATCACCGTAGAAAGAACGGAGAAGGTCAGCATCAGCGCCAGTACCCGGACGCTTTGCTTTTTCAGTGCCAAATCATCTTCCTTCCAAAGCACATACGCCACCGCCAGTGTGGTAATCAAGTAGCCGCTATACAGTCCCAGTAAGTACAAAATACCCACCATCAGCGCCGCAGAAATGCCAAGCTTTGTTTTTTGCATATTTGCTTTCCTCCTGTTTCCCCGGTTTTCCCGGTTATTGATACCATAATAGCACAATTCTCCCAAAGGCGCAAGAACCTTTCCAATTCTTAAAAACCGTTTATACTTTTCCGAAATACTGGACAAGCAGACACATCCACGATATAATACCCTTGTGAAATAACGCAGTGGAGGTTATATCCATGAAACTCAACTACAAACGCACCATTTTCGTTGGTTTCGCCTTTTTTCTGATTTGCGCCTTTTGGCAGGCCTACGACGCTACCATTCCCGTGATTCTCACCAGCAAATTCGGCATGAGCCAAACCTGGTCCGGCGTAATCATGGCGCTGGACAACATTCTGGCGGTGTTTATGCTGCCTTTGTTTGGCGCTCTTTCCGATAAGTGCCGGGGCAAGCACGGCCGCCGCACCCCTTTTATCGTAATCGGTACGGCTATCGCCGCCGTTGCGCTGATTGCCCTGTCCTTTGTGGACGCCGCACAACTGAAAAACCTCTCCCAGGTTTCCACGCTGGACGACCCTGCCGCACTGGAAGTCATCTACGACTCCCAGCGGGATGCCGAACTGATGACTCCTGACGGCGTCCATTTCATTCTCTCCGAGGAATTTACAAAGGAAGATTTTACCGCCATTCGCAGCACCGATGAAAACGGTACCACTGCCGACTACACCAATTTCGTCGCCCCCGCCCGACAGGCCTACGCTGCCCAGATTACCGCCGCCCAGCCCGCGCCCTTGATTGCCTTTGTGCTGTTGCTGCTGGTAATTCTGGTGGCCATGGCAGTGTTCCGCAGTCCCGCGGTGGCCCTGATGCCGGACGTTACCGTTAAACCCCTGCGCAGTAAGGCAAACGCTGTCATTAACCTGATGGGTACTGCCGGCGGCATTTTGGTTCTGGTTCTGGGCATGGTATTTGCCACCTCCGCCGTGCGCAACCAGCTGATGAATTACACGGTTTACTATGCCGTCATCGCCGGTATTATGGTGCTTTCTCTGGTGATTTTCCTGCTGACGGTGCGGGAAAAAACCTGGGCAAAGCAGATGCAGGAGGACTCCGTTGCCTACGGCATTGAGGAGCAACAGGAGGACACCGCCGAGAAACGGAAGCTGACCTCCGGTGAGAAGCGCTCTTTGGTCTTTATTCTCCTGTCCATCGCCCTGTGGTACTTTGGCTACAATGCCGTTACCTCCAAATATGCCGTATACGCCGGCAACATTCTCAGCATGGACTACAACACCACATTGCTCCTGGCCCAGGCTGCTGCCGTGGTTGCCTACCTGCCGGCAGGTATGGTGGCTTCCAAAATCGGCAGAAAAAAGACCATTATCGGCGGCGTTGTGCTGCTTACCGTTGCCTTTGGCGCCGCCTCCTTTATGCGGGCCGGCAGCTCTGTTTTGGTGATGAATATTCTGTTTGCCATGGCAGGTGTGGGCTGGGCCACCATCAACGTCAACTCCTTCCCCATGGCCGTAGAGATGTGCAGCGGCAGTGATGTAGGCAAGTACACCGGCTACTATTACACCGCCTCCATGTCCGCTCAAATTGTAACCCCCATGCTCTCCGGCTTCTTTATGGACAAGCTGGGCATGACGGTTCTATTCCCCTACGCCGCAATTTTCGTAGCCCTGGCCATTGTTACCATGCTTCTGGTAAAGCACGGGGACAATAAAATCGAGGCCAAGAAGGGACTGGAAGCCCTGAATATCGAGGACTGACGGGCGTAATTCATGATGGCATTTTTCGCAATCTCACTTTTTTGGGCTGCGCTGTACCTTTCCCTGCTGGCCGGCAGAAGGGGTCAGAGCGGGCTCTCCGCCCTCCGGGGCTGGAGTTATGCCCACCGGGGTCTTCACGGGCTGGACGCGCCGGAAAACAGCATGGCTGCCTTCCGGGCTGCCCTGGAGGCAGGCTACGGCATCGAGCTGGACATTCACCTGATGAAGGACGGAAACCTGGCGGTGATTCACGACGCCTCATTGCAGCGCACCGCCGGCACCCAGGCTCAAATCGAGGATTTGACCCTTGCCGATTTGGAAAACTACCGTCTTGGAAGGACAGATGAAAAAATCCCCCTGTTTTCCCAGGTTCTGGCGCTTTTCGCAGGACGCGCCCCCATCATTGTGGAGCTGAAATCGGAAAAGGACAATTACGCCGCCCTGTGTCAAGCCGCCTGCGCCATGCTGGACACCTATCAAGGCCCATTTTGCATAGAATCCTTTGACCCCCGGTGTATCGCGTGGCTTCGAAGACACCGCCCCGACATCATTCGCGGACAGCTTTCCGCCAACTTTCTGCAGGACAAGAAGCATTTAAGGCCCTGGGTATCTCGATTCGTCCTCACCGCCAACCTGTTCAACGCCACCGGCAGACCGGACTTCCTTGCCTATCGGTTTTCCGACCGGAAACGTCTCGGTGTGTTTCTCTGCCGAAAATTATGGGGCATTCAGGGGGTGGCCTGGACAATCCGAAACAAGGAGGACTATGCCACCGCCGTCGCGGAGGACTGGATTCCCATCTTCGAGGGTTTTCTGCCATAACCTTTCTGTATAAACAAAGCACCCATACCTCAACGGGTATGGGTGCTTTTCTTATTTGGAAAGCAGCAGCTTATCGTCTGCCTCGTCAGAGCCGCTGGCCTGGCTGAACAGGTTCAGCAGCTGCTCCACGGTCAGGTTTTTCTTTTCTTCACCGGATACGTCCACCACAATGCGTCCGTCATACATCATAATCAGCCGGTTGCCATAGGCGATGGCATCGCGCATATTGTGGGTAATCATCATGGTTGTCAGCTGGTCTTTCTCCACGATTTTCTGGGTAGCTTCCAGCACCTTGTCCGCGGTCTTGGGGTCCAGGGCAGCAGTGTGCTCGTCCAGAAGCAGCAGCTTAGGCTTACGCAAGGTTGCCATCAGCAGGGTTAGCGCCTGGCGCTGGCCGCCGGACAGCAATCCCACCTTGGCAGTCATGCGGTCCTCTAATCCCAGGTCCAGAATTTTCAGCTGCTCCCGATAGGCTTCCCGCTCTGCCTTGGTAATCCCGGGGCGTAGGGTCCTTGTCTTGCCGCGACGGGCCGCCAGAGCCAGATTTTCCTCAATCTGCATGGTAGCGGCAGTGCCCATCATAGGGTCCTGAAACACGCGGCCAATGTATTTGGCCCGCTTATGCTCCGGCAGATGGGTAACATCCACGCCGTCAATGAGAATCTTACCCTCATCCACGGGATATGCGCCGGACACGGAGTTCATCAGCGTACTCTTGCCTGCGCCGTTACCGCCGATTACGGTAACAAACTCGCCGGGTTTCAAATGCAGGCTCACTTCCTGCAGCGCTCTTTTTTCGTTGATGGTACCGGCATTGAAGGTTTTGGAAATCATTTGGATATCAAGCATTATGATGTCCTCCCTTTACCGGCTTTGCAAAATACTTGCTCTTCCAGTAGGGAATCGCAAGGAACAATGCCACAACCAGCGCTGTCAGCAGGTTCAGGTCGGATGTCTCCAACCCCAAACGCAGCACAACCGTAACCACCACATAGTACAAAATCGCGCCAATCACGCAAGCAAGGAGCTTCAGCGCAAAGTTGCGGAATACCTTGCTGAACATCACTTCGCCGATGATAATGGCGGCAAGGCCGATGACGATCGCGCCCTTACCCATATCCACGGTAGCGCTTCCGGAGTACTGCGCCAGCAAAGCGCCGGCCAGTGCCACCATACCGTTGGAAATCACAAGCCCCAACAGCTTGGTGTTGTTGGTATTGATGCCCTGGGCCCGGGCCATATTGCCGTTGGCGCCGGTGGCGCGCAGACCGGAACCGGACTCGGTACCGAAGTACCAATACAGCACGCCGATCACCACGACCACTATAACCACAAGAATAATCAGCGGATTCTGCAGACTGGCCTGACGGATGTAGAAGCTGTTGACCAGTACCTCATAGTCATTGAAACGGGGCTGCAAAGGCACATTGGCGTTGGTGGGCGCTTCCATTCCGATGGCCAGTATGCGCAGATTCAAAGAATACAGCGCCAGCTGGGTAAGAATACCGGACAAAATGGCAGGAATGCCACACACCGTGTGGAAAAAGCCCGTAGCAAGGCCCGCCAGCATACCGGCAAAAACCGCCAGCAACAGCGCTACCCAGGGATTGAAATTCCATACGGAAATGGCAATGGCAGCCACCGCGCCGCCGGTGGCAAGGCTGCCGTCTACGGTCAGGTCAGCAATATCCAAAATTCGAAAGGTGATGTATACGCCGATGGCCATAATGCCCCAAATCAGGCCCTGACCCACGGCGTTGGGAATAGAATTAAATATGGAAAGCATATTGGTTCCTCCAATGGATTAAAAACAGCGGAAACCCTAGTTTCCGCTGTTTTTATACTTGCAGAAAATCAGCTCAGGGGTGCATACGTATCAGGAAGGGTGAGGTCCAAAGCAGTGCAGATATCCTTGTTGTACATCTTGCTGACCTCGGGAGCAAACTGAACAGGCATTTCGCTGATGTTCTTCTCACCCTTGAGAATCTGTGCTGCCATCTTACCGGTGGTGTAGCCCAAATCGTAGTAATCAATGGACAAGGTCGCAACACCGCAACCGCTGCAGATACCGGATTCACCGGCAATCAGAGGCTTCTCGGCGGGAATCACCACATTGCCGATGGCCTCTGCGCAGTTGGCAGCAGTGTTATCGGTGGGAACATACAGCACATCCGCGCCATCACAGGCGGTCTGTGTTACATTGGCAACATCGTTGGCGTCCACAAAGGAGAACTTCTTAACGGTGTAGCCCAGCTGGGTCAGATACTTTTCCATCTCGGTAACCTGATACACAGAGTTGGTCTCGCCGCCGCAGTACAGAAGACCCACGGTCTTGGCTTCAGGGAACAGCTCCTTAATCATAGCAGCCTGCTGGTCCAGAGGGGCCAGGTCGGAGGTGCCGGAGATGTTGCCGCCAACAGTGCCGGTCCAGTCCTTGATGCCCAGAGCAGAAGCATAGTCGGTAACGGAAGTACCCAGAATGGGAATGTCCGCAGTCTTGCCGGCTGCTGCCTGCAAGGGGGATGTAGCATTTGCCAAAATCATATCCACATTGTCAGAAATAAACCCGTCAATGATGGTGTTGCAGTTATCCTGCTTATTGGCTGCATCCTTGTGGTCGAAGGAAACCTTGTCCTCACCCAACTCGGCGATCAGCGCATCCTTAAAGCCCTGTGTTGCAGAGTCCAGCGCGGGGTGGGTAACCAGCTGGCAGATACCGATTACATACTTTCCGTCGTCTACGGGGGCGCAGGCTGCCATGGACAAAACCAGCATAACTGCGCAGATTACAGCAATCCACTTTTTCATTGTTTTTTCTCCTTTTTCACGAAAACTTATTGACCTACTATACCACTTTGCACCCCCCTCTGTCAAGCCATATTCCGCAGTTTGCAGACATTTATTCTTCCTGCGCAAACACTCTCCCCTTTTTGCACAAAAAATAGGACACCTTCCACAAAGAAGATGTCCCAATGTTATTGTATTGACCTGTTGGTTGGCAGCTGCACATACTCCATAGATTGCCGGAAATTTTCAATCTTATCCGGAGTCATGGTGTTGATTTCCCGGTAATGCCGTCGGATTTTTTCCCGCTTGTTAACCAGCACATCTCCCCAGCGCGCCACCCACATCACAGGCAGTAATACCGGCCACTTTTTTAGGATGCTGTATTTGTAACACATGTTTTTGTAGGACAGGAAGGTCAACTTCCATATCCGTTTCACTTTTGCCAACACCCCGCGCCGGCCCCTGCTGTTTAACCGCGCGCCCACAGCCGCAGCCTTGTTCTCCGCGTTGCCGTAAACACCGCTGGAAAAGACAAAGTTCGTAATGTAATCTGTCATTTCCGTGGGCTGCGCCCCGTCAAACCAAACCTGCAAAGTGGACCGCACGTTGGAAAAGAAATCCCACAGCCTCAACTTCTTCAGCTCCTGCTGAATATAGGACAGATTCAAATCCCGATAGCATAAGTACAAGTCCACAAAATGCCGGATTCCGATGCCTCCATCCCGGTAATGCTTTGCCATGTGGGTAAAGAGGAATACATACTCATCCTCCCGTGTCATCTCATAACGAAATGCATTTTCCTCCCGGGGATGCCCCAGCTTCCAACCATCGCCAAAATAGGCATAGTACTCTTGGTTGTAAGAGGGAATCACCCGTTTGTGCAGTTCTACGCACACCATGCCCTTGTTCCATGTCAGCTCGTGGTCGGTTTCATATTGGGCGTGAAAACCCTGCTGGGTCATAATTTGCCGGATTTTTTCGTATTGGTCCACGTTAATCAGAATGTCCATATCCCCCATGGGGCGCATTTCCGGCGAGGGGTAGCGCTCCTTGAGGATAATACCCTTAAGGGGCATATAGGCAATTCCGTTTTCCTCAAAGCTTTGGAACAGCGCATCTGCCTCCTGCTGTTGCGTATGCGCTATCAGGATGCACTTGGCCACGGCGCTCTTCATGCTATGCTTCAGCGACTCCTCCAGAACAACCTGACAGTTGCTTGCCCCGTGGTACAGTACGGGCAAAATCTGGTGCTTTTTCCCCAGAACATAGACTGACTTCCAGTCCGTCCCCTCTGGCACACGTTCCTTATTTCCGGTCAGCGCGCTGCGAATCAGCGTCAGAACCGCTTTTTGTATCTCCGTCATGCCTGTATCACCACCTCATTTGCTTCTTTTATTGCCCTTCGTTCAGTCCGCTTTCCCCACAGGCCTGTGGGCATTGAAATAATTGTTGCTTTTGAATAATATAAGGCAAAATGATAATCACCCAGAAAACGGGCTGCCGTTGGTTGGCCAGTGTAAACGATTCCAAAAAAACCGCGATATACACACACCAAATCAAATAGCTCTGCCCCTTGCATTTGCTCCAAATCCAGCGCATCAGTATGCAGAACGGGATAATGCCATAGCAAAACAAAAACGCAGGGAATGTGGAATGGATTTCCCCTTGATGCCATGCCTCTGTAAAGCGCTGATAGTTGCCGCCTCCCGCGCCAAACAGCAGATACTGGGGATACAAGTACAGCTTGTCCAGGCCTCTTTCCTCAAAGAAGGAAATCAAGGAACCGCCATCACTGCCAACAAACTTCGCCAGCTTTTGGGCAACCCGTCTTAATAAGAATTGCTCGGAGTTCCCCAACACCGATATGACTTCTTCAATGTCGATCAGAGCCGCGATCGCACCCACGCTCACAACAAGCATCAACGCTTTGACACCGGTGCTAAAGCGGCTTCGTTTTCTTGGGAGATTACTAAACGTTTCTTTGTGCTTTCTCGCCCGAATTGCAAACAGAAAGGTAAACACCGCGATTGCTATGAGCATGCCGGTAGATGCCGACTCAAACACAAGTATCCATGCAAAAACAAGAGAAACAGCGATTATCCATTTTTGCTTTCTGACCTGCACGCCTGCGTCAATGGAATATGTGCCAATGATAAATATCACAAAGAACATGGTTACCACAGAAAAGGCAAACTGATTTGGGTCATTGAAGGTACTCATATATCTGCTGCCGCCGCCAAGGGACTCACCAATACCCGTCAAATACAGCCCCATTTGGATAAACAGGTTCAGACAGGTGGCCGTTTGCAGCCGCTGCACAAACGACCTTTTCGCACACAAATATTCCGCCGTAAATACCGTAATGAGAGAATATGTGTAGTACATTACATTTCTTGAAATGGTATTGCGCAGTATAATCGAATAAAGTGCATCTATGACAAGCACACACACCCAGAACAGTACCAGCCCTTCATTTTCCCTGCTGATAGAAAGCGTTTTCTTCTCCACCAGCATAGCGAAAAAGGAAACAAACAGCAGCATATCCGATGGCTGGATACTGCCGGATTGAAATATATAAAAAGGCTTCAGCACCCAGAACGCCAGAAAGAAAAATTCCGCTACGGAGATGGTTTTTCTCTGCGCTTGCCCCAATTGATTCATATCCATAATACCGCCTTGATTAATGTTTCTTGCTATACCACTTGATCAACCCATAGAGTCGATTTTTCAGCGCAAAATGCGCTATCCACCCCTTGGAAAACCGTCGGAAACGGCACTTTGAGATCGCCTCTGCATAAAATGTGTCCTGCAAATGGGCGGCAATCTCCTTTCGGATCTCCCGCGCTGCCAGATCTTGATAAAAACGGGATGCCGCTGTGTTAAACAGCATATGCACCACATACCGGTACACCTGCATTTGCAGATCCCCGTCTTTAAGATCCACAGCTTTCTCCAAATGTCCCGCCAAAACCTTGGCGCAATTCCAGGGATATACCCGTTTGCCCCTGGTTATCGAATCCTCGTTATAACGATAATAATAGAGGCTCTCCTCCAAAACACAAATCGATTCTCCATAATAAACACACAGGACCGTGCTGGCCATATCTTCCCCAATTACCGCTTCGCCATGACCTATTAAGTTCTCTGTAAGCAGATCCCGGCGAATACATTTCATGCACAAACTGGGAGAAAAATAACGGGCGTTCTCATCCTGGATCAACCGCGGAAAAATCATTTCCCGTTTTCTCTGCCCGGAATATATCCCCGGGGGAACGGCAGATCCACCCTTCACGAACCTGTCAGCATAAGCATTATAATACCCAAAGCAGACCACATCGGGATTTTCGTTGCGAAGGATGGCCTCGTTTACAGTTTCCACGCATTTTTCGTCGATCCAGTCGTCGGAATCTACGCTGAAAATATATCCCCCGGCAGCTGCTTCCACGCCGGCTTTTCTCGCAGTGGAGGCTCCGCCGTGTTCCTTGTGAATCACCTTCACCCGGGCATCTTTTTGTGCATATCTGTCGCAAATTTGGGGGCAGTTATCCGGCGAGCCGTCGTCCACCAAAATCACTTCAATGTTTGTGTAGCTTTGACTCAGCAGGCTGTCCACACATTGCTCCAGGTATTTTTCCACCTTATATACCGGCACAACAATGCTGTATAGGGTTCCTGTATCCATGTGTTACACCTGCCTTTTGTGTTTTTTGCAATCTCTACCGCTTACCGAAAACAGCTTTTTACAATTTCGATAATGGTTTCCTGCTGTTCCCGGGTCATCTTGTTATCGCTGGGCAGACACAGTCCGCGTTCAAAAATATCCGCGCTCACATCTGCCCCATTCGCGCTGACAAAGGGGCTTTTCCCATATATCGGCTGCATATGCATGGGCTTCCAGATGGGCCGGCCCTCTGCATTATGCTCCGCCAACGCCTCCAGAATCTGGGTGGGACAGGATTTCCCCGGCTGGGGAACATAGGTTGCCTCACAGTCGCTGCGCTCCTGGTGGCACATGGCTTCCTTATCAATCAGCATACAGGAAAGCCAGAAATTGGGTACCATAGTTTCCTCTATATAGGGATTCATGGTGATGGGCAAATCCTTAAAGCCCTCCCGGTACCGTTCGAAGATAGCCTTTTTCTGGTCAATATGCTCCTGCAGATAGGGAAACTGGCCTCTTACCACACCGGCAATTACGTTGCTCATGCGGTAGTTGTAGCCCAATTCCGTATGCTGATACCACGGCGCATTGTCCCGGCTTTGGGTAGACCATTTCCGGGCAAGGTTTGCCGCCTCCAAATCATCGGTCAGCAGCATGCCGCCGGAGGAACCGGTAATAATCTTATTTCCGTTAAAGGAAATCACATTGTATGTACCGAAGGTGCCGGTTTGCCTGCCCTTATATGTCGCCCCAAGGGACTCTGCCGCGTCCTCAATCACCACGGCGTTGTGCTTTTGGGCAATGGCGCAGATTTCATCAAATTTAGCCGGCGTTCCGTAAAGATTGGCAACGATCACCACCCTGGTGTCGGGATACAGCCTGAACGCCTCCTCCAGAGATGCCGGGTCCATATTCCAAGTATCGTACTCGGTGTCAATAAATACAGGGGTCGCCTTCTCATAGGCAACCGGATTCACCGTTGCCGCAAAGGTCATGTCCGTGCAGAATACGCGGTCTCCGGGCTTGACTCCCGCCAGCTTCACAGCCAGATGCAGCGCCGCCGTTCCGCAGGCAAGGCCAACAGCATATTTGCAGCCAACCGTTTCGCAGGCAATCCGCTCCGCTTCGTTGATATTTGCCCCTACGGTGGACATCCAGTTGGTTTCATAGGCTTCTTTTACATATTGCAGCTCTTCTCCGTGCATGGTCGGAGAGGAAAGCCAGACCTTTTGTGCAAATTTCTCCATAGGAATCTCTCCCTCTTTTGGGCAATTGCCGTGTATTTGAACAAACAACAATAAGCACCCATAATATATCCAATCTATTATACCTGCAATCATGCGATAAGTCAACAGAAACAAAAGGAATCCGAAACCATCACCGATTGGTGAACGTTTCGGATTCCTCTCTTGTATGCTGGGCAAAATGCATTCTATGCAGAGCATCAAGTTAGACTGCACTCCATAAAACTGCCATTATCCAGCCTTGCTTTAATTGTTTTAATCGACTCTTCAGAATTATCTATGCCTATAGGCAACTTCCCAGTCGCTTTTTTCAAGTATAACACATATCATAGGATTTTTCAATTTCTTTTAAGACAGCCTTGTTTATTAATTACCAAAAATCCCATGCCAGATTAAATTCTGAGGTAAATGTTAAGAAGTAATAAGTAAAAATTCCGCACACTTACGTGTACGGAATTTTTTGGCTCCCCCTGTTGGACTTGA
>JAZOQT010000004.1:0-21485 GCA_045656245.1 Faecousia sp. | reverse complement strand
GATTTTACCCAGCTGGATATGATTGTTCTTCCCGGTGGCCTGGGCGGTGTTGCTTCCCTGAAAAACAGCAAAGCAGCCCTGGAGGCTGTGCGCTTCGCCTGGGAGAACGGTAAGTTTGTAGCCGCTATCTGCGCAGCTCCTACCATTTTGGCAGCTCTGGGCATCACCGACGGCAAAAAGGCTACCTGCTACCCCGGCTGTGAAGCGGAAATGGGTAACGCATGCATGGTGGAAAATGCTGCCTGTGTCCGCGACGGCATGCTCATCACCGGCACCTCTGCCGGCTGTGCCACCGCCTTTGGACTTGCCCTTGTGGAGGCCTTACAGGGTAAGAAATCCGCCGATTCTGTTGCCCAACAAATTGTCCTACGCTGACAGGAGGAAAACTCATGGACGATAAAAAATACACCGGACAGCCCGATGACAAGTGGCTGGACGAGCTGCTGGAAAAGCCGAAAACCCGGGACGCCCTGCAAGAGGACAAGGACGCCGTTTCCGGTCATGATATGCCCATTCTTTCTGACATGGAGCTGGAAAAGATTCTTCGGGAGGCCTACGACGAGGACTGGGGCGCAGAGCCGGCAGCTCCCGCCACCCCCGCAGCGCAGACACCCCAGGAAGCGTCAAAAGCTCCTGGGCAGCCCCAGGCTGTGGAAAATACGGAAGAACCCGGTGCCGTGGAACGAAAGGTACGTCCCAAGCGCAAGGGCGGCTACGGATTTTTCGGCCTGCCCCATTTTGTCGCCGTTATCATTTGGATTCTGATTGCCGTGTTTATCGGCGTGTCTCTGGGACGGCTGATTTGGGTGTGCGCTACAGATTTGCTGGCCTTTGGCCGTCCTGACCGGGACGTAACCATTACCATCACCGATTCGGACAATCTCGACACCATCACTGACAAGCTGTATAATTCCGGCCTTATCAACTATCCGGAGCTTTTCAAAATGTACTGCCAGCTTGCCAAGGTAGAGGAAAAGGACAAAATCAGCGTCGGCACCTTTGAGCTGAACACCATGTACGACTATCACGCTCTGGTGGGCGGAATGTCTGCCACCTCCTCCTACCGCCAAACCACCACCGTCATGATTCCCGAGGGCTATTCCTGCGCCCAGATTTTCGCTCTGTTGGAGGAAAAAGGTGTTTGCTCTGTGGCGGATTTGGAAAAGTACGCCACGGAGAGCGACTTTGCCGGCTACTGGTTCCTGGAGGGCGTAGAGCGTGGCCACAAATACTGTCTGGAGGGCTTCCTGTTCCCGGATACCTATGAATTTTACACCAATGCCACACCCAAAAGTGTGTTTATCAAATTCCTAAACCGGTTTGACAATCAGTTCACCCAGGAAATGAAAGACCAGCTGGTTACCCTGAACGAGCGCATTTCCGCCATGTATAAAAAGCGGGGCTACTCCCAGGAGTATATCAAAACGCACCAATTGCGTGTGGTGGATTTGATTACCGTAGCCTCCATGGTTGAAAAAGAAAGCGCCCACAGCGGTGAAAGTGTGGACATTGCTTCGGTTATTTACAACCGTCTTACCAGTCCCAGCTTCCCCTTCCTGAACATTGACGCCACGGTGGTTTATGCTCTGGGCGGAAAAACAGACTTGACTGCGGAGGATTTACGGGTGGAAAGCCCCTACAACACCTACACCACAGAGGGTCTGCCCGCCGGTCCCATTGCCAACCCCGGTATTTTGAGCCTGAAATCCTCCCTGAATCCCTCGGATACCAGTTATTATTACTATGCCCTGGACCCCAGCGCCGAGTCCCGGGAGCATAAGTTCTTCAAAACCTATCAGGAGCATTTGGACTTCACCAAAGGAAGATAACATGAGAAAATTAGAATTACTGTCCCCTGCCGGAGATATGGAACGGCTGAAAATGGCGGTTCTTTACGGCGCAGATGCGGTGTATCTGGCAGGCACAGACTTTGGTATGCGCTCCTTTGCGGGGAATTTTACCCCGGAGGAGCTTCCCAGGGCGGTGGAATTTGCCCACAGCCACGGGGTTAAGGTACACGTAACAGTAAATACCATGCCCAGAAATGAGGAAATCACCCAGCTTCCCGCCTATTTGGAACAGCTGGACAGCGCCGGTGTGGATGCGCTGATTGTAGCAGATATGGGCGCATTTTCCCTTGCCGGAAAGTACGCCCCTCACTGCCAGCGGCACATCTCCACCCAGCAGTCCATCGCCAACTATCAGTGCGCCACGGCATGGTACGACCTGGGAGCTACCCGGGTTGTCCTTGCCCGGGAGCTGAATCTGGAGGAAATCCGCACCATTCGGGAAAATACCCCCAAGGAGCTGGAGATTGAAACCTTCGGCCACGGCGCCATGTGCGTCAGCTATTCGGGCAGATGCCTTTTGAGCAACTATATGACCGGCAGGGACTCCAACAGAGGCGCTTGCGCCCAGCCCTGCCGGTATCAGTACGCCCTCATGGAGGAAAAACGTCCGGGAGAATATTTCCCGGTTTATGAGGACGAAAAAGGAAGCTACATTCTCAACTCCCGGGATATGTGCATGATTGACCACCTGGACAAGCTGATGGATGCCGGTGTGGACTGCATTAAAATCGAGGGCAGAGCAAAATCCGCTTACTATGCAGCCATTGTAACCGGCGCTTACCGCCACTGCATTGACGATGTTTTCGCCGGAAAAGCGCTGAATCCCGTATGGCGCAACGAGGTGGAGCGGGTTTCCCACCGGGTTTACTCTACAGGCTTCTATTTCGGACAGCCCGGGCAGTACACGGAAAACTCCCGCTATATCCGCCAGTGGCAGGTTTGTGCTATTGTGGAAAGCTGTGATGAATCGGGACTTGCCCTGTGCAGTTTGCGAAACAAATTCTCCGCCGGGGACGAATTGGAGATCGTCGGGCCGAATATGCCCCACTTCCCCATTACCGCCCAGGCCATGACCAATATGGAGGGCGCGGTCCTCACAGAGCCCCGAACACCGCAGATGTCTTTCTATATGCAGCTTCCCCGACAGGTTCCCCCCTGCTCCATTTTGCGGCGCAGCGTGGATTTGTCCCCCAAATAAATCACACAAGGAGCAAATATGGTTATCCAAAATCCGAAGAAAACCAAATACGCCTGCTACTTTGCCTACCTGGCCATGTCCTCGGTATTCTGTCTGCCGCCCTTACTGTTCAGCATCTTTGGGGATACATACGGTATTTCCTACACCCTGCTTGGAACGCTGGTTCTGATCAATTTCTTCACCCAGCTTTCCGTTGACTTGGTGTTTTCCTTTTTCAGTAGGCACTTTAATATTCACAGGACGATTCGCGTCATGCCGCTGATAACTGCCCTGGGGTTGCTTATATACGCCCTTGTTCCTACATTTTTCCCCCAATATGCCTATTGGGGACTGGCAGTAGGCACAGTAATTTTCTCCGTGGCCGCCGGATTGGGGGAGGTTCTGGTAAGCCCCACCGTAGCCGCGCTGCCGTCAGACAATCCGGATGCGGATATGAGCACCCTGCACTCGCTGTATGCCTACGGATTTTTAGGGGTAGTGGTCATCAGCACCCTGTTTTTGAAGCTTTTTGGCAAAGAAAGCTGGCCGTATCTGACGGTTTTCTGGGCAGTCCTTCCCGTGATTGCCTCGATAGTACTGCACAGAGTTTCCCTTCCGGATATGCAGCTTTCCCACAATCCGTCCAAGAAAGCAGGTAACCGCACCGTGGTTATCGCTCTGTTCGTCGCCTGCATTTTCTTCGGCAGCGCTGCAGAAAATTCCATGTCCAACTGGATTTCCGTATATATGGAAAACGCTCTGGGTATCCCCAAGGCACTGGGAGATATTTTGGGCATGGCGGGCTTTGCGGTTTTACTGGGCTTGGGGCGCACCGCCTATGCCAAATTCGGCAGGAATATCTGGCGCACCCTGCTGCTCAGCATGCTATGCGCTGCCAGCTGTTATCTGCTTTCTGTCTTCACCGACAATGCCTGGATATCCATGGCAGCTTGCGTGTTGCTGGGACTGTTCACCTCCATGCTCTGGCCCGGCACGCTGATTATGATGGAAGAAACAATCCCCGCCATGGGCGTGACTGCCTACGCGCTGATGGCCGCCGGTGGGGATTGCGGCGCGGCCTTTGTCCCCCAGCTTCTGGGGGCGGTGATTGACGCTGTTAAAGAAACCCCCTGGGCCTGGGTGCTGGCCGAGAGGCTCTGCATTACCGCCGAACAAGTTGGCATGAAGGCGGGCATGCTGGTAGCGGCGCTGTTTCCCATTACAGGTATCTTCGTACTGCTGATACTCCGTCGGTACTTCAAAAAGCACCCAACTGCATAAAAAATCGGCAACCTTGAGAATCCCAAGGTTGCCAATTTTTTATTCCACGTTGCCCCGAAGCTGGATAATCTGGTCCCGAAGCACGGCGGCATACTCGTACTCCATCATCCTTGCCGCTTCCTTCATCTGCTTTTCCAGACGGGCAATTTCTTTTTCCTTTTCCGCCTTTGTCATCTTTATGCCACTGCGTCCCTTTCGTTCTGCGGTGGGGGAGGAAATTTCAATCAAGTCCCGGACGGATTTGATAATTGTTTTCGGTACAATGCCGTGTTCAGCATTGTACTGGCTTTGGATTTCCCTGCGACGGGCGGTTTCGTCCATAGCCGCCTGCATGGAGGGGGTTATAGTGTCGGCGTACATAATCACCTTGCCCTGCGCATTTCGGGCGGCGCGGCCAATGGTTTGAATCAAGCTGGTCTCGCTTCTTAAGAAGCCTTCCTTGTCTGCGTCCAAGATAGCCACCAGACTGACCTCCGGCAAATCCAGTCCCTCACGAAGCAAATTGATGCCTACCAGAACATCGAATTTTGCCATACGCAAATCCCGGATAATCTCCATGCGCTCCATGGCGCCGATGTCCGAGTGCATATACCGCACCTTAACACCGGCCTTTTGCAGATAAGCGGTCAAATCCTCCGCCATTTTCTTGGTCAGGGTGGTTACCAGCACCCGCTCGGACTTGGCGGTTCTTGCATTAATCTCCCCTATCAGGTCATCAATCTGCCCATCGATGGGTCGAACCTCCACTTCCGGGTCTAACAGGCCGGTGGGACGAATCACTTGCTCAACTATCTGACCGGAGCGTGTTTTTTCGTAATCCGCCGGTGTGGCAGAAACATAAATCACCTGATTCAGTTTGCTGTCAAATTCGTCGAAATTCAGGGGGCGGTTATCGTATGCCGAGGGCAGGCGGAAGCCGTAGTTGACCAAGGCATCTTTGCGGCTTCTGTCTCCTGCGTACATAGCCCGGCACTGGGGTAGGGTTACATGGCTTTCGTCCACAAACAGAAGAAAATCCTGGGGGAAATAATCCAGCAAGGTGGTAGGTGGTGTACCCGGGGCACGGCCCTGGATCACCCGGGAGTAGTTTTCAATTCCGTTGCAAAAGCCGATTTCCGTCAGCATTTCCAAATCGTAGGCAGTTCTTTGGGCAATTCTCTGTGCTTCAATCAGCTTATCCCGGCTGCGGAAATAGGCCACTTGCTCATCACATTCTCTTTGAATTTCCAGCATGGCCCGCTGCAGCTTCTCCCGGGACGCCACATAGTGGCTGGCAGGATAAATGGCCACATGATCAATATACCGTTCCGCCATACCGGTAACGGCATTAATTTCCGAAATGCGTTCAATCTCGTCCCCGAAAAACTCAATACGAATGGCCCGCCCCGACCAATAGGCCGGGTACACCTCCAGGGTATCCCCCCGCAGACGGAATTTGTTTCGAGAAAAGTCCACATCATTGCGCTCATAGCGGATTTCCGCCAGCTTCCGCAGCAGGGCGTCCAGAGGATATTCATTCCCTGTCCGCAGGGAAATCACCATGCTTTTGTAGTCAATGGGGTCGCCCAGACCGTAAAGGCAGCTCACCGAGGACACCACAATCACATCCCGCCGTTCAAACAGCGCAGAGGTCGCGCTGTGCCGCAGACGGTCTATCTCCTCGTTAACGGATGCATCCTTTTCAATATAGGTGTCCGTGTGGGCAATGTAGGCCTCCGGCTGGTAATAATCGTAGTAGGAAATAAAGTATTCCACCGCATTTTCCGGAAAAAACTCCCGAAATTCCGAGCAAAGCTGGGCAGCAAGCGTTTTGTTGTGGGCAAGCACCAGGGTAGGTCGGTTCAGCTCCTGAATGACACTGGCCATGGTAAAGGTCTTGCCCGAACCGGTAACGCCCTTCAGCGCCTGCTCCCGTAAGCCCCAGTTAACACCGTTTACCAGCGCCTCAATGGCCTGGGGCTGGTCGCCGGAGGGTTTAAAATCGGAATGTAATATAAACTTGTCCACAAAGCTTCACCTCTGTTTCCCATGTTTCTGACAGAAAATCATTTTCAGCCATTACAAAACCATATTTCGGTAGTCCTCTGGGTTATAGTATCCCGACAGACGCATGGAAATATAATCTCCGTCGGCAATCACCAAATGGTCTACCAGCTCAATTTCCACCGCCTGTAATGCCACTGCCAGTCGGTGAGTGGTGAATTTATCCTCGTCGGAGGGCAGCGCTATGCCGCTGGGATGATTATGGGCCAAAACCACAGAAGTGGAGTTCGCACTCAATGCCAGTTCCACAATCCTGCGAATGGGCACAGCGGCGGAATTGACACTTCCCTCGCCTACCTTAAAGCATTCCAGAACCTTGCACTTGGCATCCAGACACAGCAGAAACACCACCTCATTTCTCTGCTCCATAAACTGGGGCAGGAGGTAACGTCCGCAGGCTTCCACACTGGTCATAGGCTCTATGGGCGCGCCACTGACGGCATAATACCGCCGCAGCTGCCGCAGAAGAAGGAAAAAGTTGGCCGCGCCCTCTCCCATACCCGGTACCTTTACCAGCTCCGACACCGGCGCATCCAGCACACCCTGCAAGGTTTTGAATCTGCGAAGCAATCCATGGGCGAGTTCGTTGGTATCCTTTCTGGGAATACAGTAGAACAAAAGAAGTTCCAATACCTCATGGGGCTCAAAGTGTTCAAGCCCTTCCCGACTGAACCGTTTCTTCAATCTCTCCCTATGACCTTCATGAATTGACATTTTTTCACCCTCTAACTGTGGATTTGACTTGCTATTTTTGATAAATTTGTTAAAATAACAGAAAGTGCGCATTTTGCCGAAAAAAGTCGGCGCAAGTTTTCCAAAAATTTGCACATGATATACTCTGGGAGGAACATCATGGAACAACAAAAAGACATTACCCAAATGCTAAATCTCATCAGCGCCCCTGCTTTTTGTGTACAGGAGGGTACCATCACCGATGCCAACACCGAGGCCCTGCGGCATGTTCAAATCGGCGACAGTGTGAAAAAGCTCTTGGTAACCGGCGTACAGGAGTACAAGGACTTCCAGGGCGGCTGTTTGAGTCTAACTATGGACCTATCCGGTGCCCATTGCAGTGTCAGTGTTACCAAAATGGACGACCGTGATGTATTCGTGCTGAACGAGGATGCAGAGCAAAGTCAGCTTCAAGCCATGGCGCTGGCCGCTCAAGAGCTGCGGGACCCGCTTTCCAATGTGATGTGTGTAGCAGACAGCCTGTTCCCCATGCCGGAATTTTCCGATAATCCCACAGCCAGCGACTTAGCTGCCCGTATCAACCGGGGACTTTTGCAAATGCTTCGGATTGTGGGCAATATGTCCGATGCCTACCGATACAGCAAGGAAGCCGCGCCCCAGATGGAAATACGGGACATTTGCAGTCTGTTAGATGAGTTTTTTGCCCAAAACGCCCAGCTTATTGCCACCACCGGTATCCAGCTTCGCTACACCGGACCGGAGGAATCTATCTGCTGTCTGGTAGATGTGGAAAAGCTGGAACGGGCCGCCAGTAACCTTCTGTCCAATGCGGTGAAGTTCACGGAAAAGGGCGGCATCATCGATGCCAAGCTTACCCGCAAGGGAAAAATGCTGTATCTTTCCGTTACCGACAACGGCAGCGGCATTCCCCAGAATCTGCGAAACAGCATCTATTCCCGATTCCAGCGGCAGCCCGGTGTTGAGGACGGGCGCTATGGCATTGGCCTTGGCATGGTGCTGGTTCGCAGTGCCGCCTCCGTACACGGCGGCACCGTGCTGACAGAGCAGCTTCCCCAAGGGACACGGATAACCATGAGCATACCCATTCGCCAGAAAAAAGACGGTAAAGTGCGTACGCCTATTTATCGCATCGACTACGCAGGAGAACGGGACCACAAGCTGATTGAGCTGTCGGAAAGCCTGCCACTGAATCTGTTTCAGGAAAAATAAACCGTCCTGCCGGCCCGTTTATCGGGCCGGTTTTTTACAGGTACTTTTTCAAATACTGACCGGTAAAGCTGCCCTCGCAGGCGGCAACCGTCTCCGGTGTCCCACAGGCAACCACCGTACCGCCGCCATCGCCTCCCTCGGGGCCCAAATCGATGATATAATCGGCAGTTTTAATAACATCCAGGTTATGCTCAATTAGCAGCACCGTATTGCCTGCGTCCACCAGCTTTTGCAGTACATCAATCAGCTTGTGGACATCGGCAGCGTGGAGGCCCGTGGTTGGTTCATCCAACACATAAATCGTTCTTCCGGTGGAAATTCTTGCCAGCTCCGTCGCCAGCTTTACCCGCTGCGCCTCGCCGCCGGAGAGGGTTGTGCTTGACTGTCCCAGCTTTACATAGCCCAGACCCACTTCCACAAGGGTTTGGGCTTTTCTGCGAATTTTCGGCAAATTCCCATAAAAATCCTCCGCTTCCTCCGCCGTCATATCCAGCACTTGGGAGATATTCTTGCCCTTGTACTGCACTTCCAGGGTTTCCCGATTATATCTTGCTCCCCTGCAAACCTCACAGGGTACGTATACGTCTGCCAAAAAGTGCATTTCGATTTTCACAAGGCCGTCGCCGCTGCAAGCCTCGCAACGGCCGCCCTTGACATTGAAGCTGAACCGCCCCGGGCCATAACCGCGGATTTTTGCATCGTTGGTAGAGGCAAACAAATCCCGAATGTCATTAAACAGGCCCGTGTAGGTTGCAGGATTGGAACGGGGGGTGCGACCGATGGGGCTTTGGTCAATGTCGATTACCTTGTCCAGATGCTCCAATCCCCGCACGCAGTCGCACACACCGGGACGGGTACGGGCATGGTTAAGCTTCGCCAGCAACGTTTTGTTCAAAACCTCTCCTACCAGGCTGGATTTGCCCGAACCGGACACGCCGGTTACGCAGGTCAATGTGCCCAGTGGGATTTCCACATCGATATTTTTCAGGTTGTTTTCCCTTGCGCCGATGATTTCCAGCTTCTGTCCGTTGCCCTGTCTTCTTGCGCTGGGCACCGGAATTTTCTTCACACCGGACAAATACTGGCCCGTAACGGAGCGGGGGCAGTTGATAATATCCTGCAGTGAGCCGGTTGCTACAATTTCGCCGCCGCGGCTTCCTGCCTCCGGACCCACATCTACGATAAAGTCCGCCGAGCGCATGGTATCCTCGTCATGTTCTACCACAATCAGGGTATTGCCCAAGTCCCGAAGCTGTTTCAGAGTTTGCAAAAGCTTATCGTTATCCCGTTGATGCAGGCCTATGGAAGGCTCGTCCAGGATATACAGCACGCCCATCAGAGAAGAGCCAATCTGCGTTGCCAGACGGATTCGCTGACTTTCCCCTCCGGACAGCGTACCGGAAGCGCGGGAAAGGGTTAAATAAGACAGCCCCACATCTGCCAGAAATTGCAGCCGTGCCTTAATCTCCCGAACAATCTGCTCGGCAACCACCGCCATAGCGCCGGTAAGGGACAGGTTGTTTATAAATTCCAATTCCTTTTCCACGCTCATGGCGCAGAAATCCATAATACCCAATCCGCCTACGGTTACCGCCCGGGCGATTTCCGAAAGCCGTTTGCCGCTGCAATGGGGGCAAGGCGCTGTTGCCATACATTCTTCCAGTTCTTTTCGGGCGGCGTCAGACTGGGTTTCCCGAAAACGGCGGCTGATATTATTCATAATCCCCTCAAAGGGCTGCTCCAGAACGCCCATGCCGTTTCCGCGGTTATAGGTCATGCGAAGCTTTTCCCCCCTGGTGCCGTAGAGAATGATGTCCACTGCCTCCCGGGGCAGCTGCTCAAAAGGCACATTCAGGGAGAAACGGTACTTTTGCGCCAGCGCCTCAAAGTACATACGGAACACGCTGTCCGTGCGGACACTGTTCCAGCCGGAGGCCTGAATGGCCCCGTCCAAGATGGATTTGGACTTATCAGGAATCACCAAATCCGGGTCTGCTTCCAGCTGAAAGCCCAGTCCGGTACAGTGGGGACATGCGCCTGCAGGATTGTTAAAGGAGAACATTCTGGGCTCTAACTCCGACAGACTGATTCCGCAGTCCTCACAGGCGTAATTCTGGGAGAAGGTCAGCTCCTGCTTGGTATCCGGCAGTTCAATTACAACCAAACCGCCGGAATGGGCGCAGGCGGTTTCAATAGAGTCTGTCAGACGGCGGCGAAGGCCATCCTTCAAAACAAGGCGGTCTACCACCAGCTCAACGGTGTGCTTAACATTCTTTTCCAGTGTAATTTCTTCCGTCAGATCGTACTGGATTCCGTCTACCCGTACACGGGCAAAGCCCTGCTTCCGAGCGGTTTCAAACACCTTTTTATGCTCGCCTTTTTTCTGACGAA
The DNA here is from genome assembly GCA_045656245.1 of Faecousia sp. GTDB lineage: Bacteria > Bacillota > Clostridia > Oscillospirales > Oscillospiraceae > Faecousia. The sequence goes on along the minus strand of JAZOQT010000004.1, from coordinate 10,820 downwards.
CCACGGGGGAAAGCACCAAAAACCTTGCGCCATGGCCCAACGATTCCACAGAGTCTACAATCTGGTCAATAGTCTGCCGGGCGATTTCCTTGCCGCACTTTGGGCAGTGGGGAACACCCACCCGGGCCCACAAAAGCCGCAAATAATCATAAATCTCCGTTACCGTGCCCACCGTGGAACGGGGGTTTTTGGAGGTGGTCTTTTGGTCAATGGAGATGGCGGGAGAAAGCCCGTCAATGGCGTCCACATCCGGCTTGTCCATCTGCCCCAAAAACTGGCGGGCGTAGGAGGAAAGGCTTTCTACGTATCGCCGCTGTCCCTCGGCATAAATGGTATCGAAGGCCAGGCTGGACTTTCCCGAACCGGACAGCCCCGTGAACACAATGAGCTTGTCCCGGGGAATGGTTACATTCACATTTTTCAGGTTATTCTCTCGCGCGCCTTGAATGATGATTTTGTCGTTCATAGTCCGCTCCCTGTTGAAAATCTTTGCAGAATATTATACCACAGTTTTTCGCCCTGCACAAGTATTATTTCAAACAAAATTTCGTTTTACTCCCCTCTTCCCTTTTCCCTGAAAAAATGGTATACTGAAAAAAACACTTTGGAGGTTTTCTATGTCTTTCCTACCTCTATGCAAACAGGATATGCTTGACCGGGGCTGGAATCAGTGCGATTTTGTCTACGTCATTGGAGACGCCTATGTAGACCACCCCTCCTTCGGCCACGCCATCATCAGCCGTGTTTTGGAAAGCCACGGATACAGTGTGGGCATCATTTCCCAGCCGGACTGGAAAAACCCAAAATCCATTGACGTCTACGGGCGGCCAAGATTGGCCTTTCTGGTGTCCGGAGGCAACATGGATTCCATGGTAAACCACTACTCCGTAACCAAGCACCGCAGAAAAACCCACGCCTTTACCCCCGGGGGAGAGATGGGCAAGCGACCGGACTACGCCACCACGGTTTACTGCAATCTGATACGCAGAACCTACCGGGATATCCCCATTTTAATCGGCGGCATTGAGGCCTCCCTGCGGCGGCTTTCCCACTATGATTACTGGTCAGAGAGTATTAAGCGCTCCATTTTGCTGGATTCCCAAGCGGACATTCTGATGTACGGCATGGGCGAAAAGTCCATTGTGGAGCTGGCAGATGCCTTAAATTCCGGCATGGAAGCAAAGGACATCACTTACATTGACGGCACGGTTTTCAAAACCGCCCAGCTGGACGACAGCCTGCCCACCGTGGTGCTTCCCTCCTACGAGGAGGTTAAGGCAGATAAGCGCAAATACGCTCAATCCTTCAAAATTCAGTACAGCAATTGCGACAGCTTCACCGCCAAACGGCTGGCTGAACCCTGCGGCAATATTTATGTGGTGCAAAATCCACCCCAAAAGCCCCTGTCCACAGAGGAAATGGACGCAGTGTATGCCCTGCCCTATCAACGCACATGGCATCCCAGCTATGCAAAAAAAGGCGGCGTTCCTGCCATTGAGGAAGTAAAATTCAGCCTGGTTTCCAATCGCGGCTGTTTCGGCGCCTGCTCTTTTTGCGCCCTGACCTTCCACCAGGGAAGGATTATCCAAACCAGAAGCCATGAATCCATTTTGGCAGAAGCAGAGTGTATGGTTAAGGACAAGGATTTCAAGGGCTATATCCACGATGTAGGCGGCCCAACTGCCAACTTCCGTCAAAGCGCCTGTCAAAAGCAGCTGACAAAGGGCGCCTGCGGCGGACGGCAGTGCCTGTACCCTACTCCTTGTAAAAATATGAACGCCGACCACTCGGACTATGTTTCCCTTCTGCGAAAATTGCGGAAAATCCCCGGGGTCAAAAAGGTCTTTATCCGCAGCGGAATCCGGTTTGACTATCTTCTGGCAGACAGGAAGGATACCTTTTTTAAGGAACTGGTACAGTATCACATCTCCGGTCAGCTGAAGGTTGCGCCGGAGCATGTGTCTGATGCGGTTCTTGACCGTATGGGAAAGCCCAGAAATACCGTTTACAACCGGTTTGTGGACAAGTATTTTGCCCTGAATAAGCAGTACGGCATGAATCAGTATCTGGTGCCCTATCTTATGTCCAGCCACCCCGGTTCCACCTTGAAGGAGGCCATTGAGCTGGCAGAGTACATTCGGGAAATGGGCTACAACCCGGAGCAGGTGCAGGATTTCTACCCCACTCCGTCTACCCTGTCCACCGTGATGTACTATACCGGGCTGGGCCCCCGCACCATGGAAAAAGTGTATGTCCCCACCCACCCCCACGAAAAGGCAATGCAGCGGGCGCTGATTCAATACCGCAACCCCAAAAATTACTATCTGGTTCAGGAAGCCCTGCTGAAAGCCCATCGGGAGGATTTGATTGGTTCCGGGCCGAAGTGCCTGATTCGCGCTGTGCCGCCCCGCCCGGGCAGGCCCTCCGCTCCGCCTCCGAAAGCACCGGCAAAGAAGCCTGCAAGAAAAAGAGGAAAACGATAAGACTGGGGCATACGCCACCCACGATATTAGCCGAAAACCCACCGGAAGACTTCCGGTGGGTTCTGTTTTCCCGGGATTTGCCATAGTATGTTTCATACATCGAAATTTGAGGTGGTACAATGGAACATATAAGCAACCAAATCACACTGCGAGGCAGTTTGCAAAATCTGCCCGTCTTTTCCCACAAAAATCACGGCAGGCGGTTCTTTCGGTTTTTTCTGGAAGTACCACGGCTTTCCGGGGCAATAGACACCCTGCCCGTGGTAGCGCAGGAACAAATTATCAACACCATCGACCTGTCCGGCGGAGAGATGCTCACCGTAACCGGGCAAATTCGTTCCCACAACAACCGCACTGACGGCGTGCGACACCTGATGATCTTCGTTTTCGCCACGGATATCATCGCCCAGGACGGGCCGCCCATCAACGACGTAACCCTGGAAGGCCCGCTTTGCAAGGAACCCATTTACCGCAGAACCCCCCTGGGACGGGATATATGCGATGTGATGCTGGCTGTCCCCCGGCCCTTCAAACGTGCAGATTACCTTCCCTGCATTTTGTGGGGTAGAACCGCCCAGGAGATTTCTCAGTGCCACACAAGAGACCGCATCCGTATCCAGGGCCGTTTGCAAAGCCGTTGCTACACCAAGGTTACCGAGGAAGGAAGCTTCCAGCGCACCGCTTATGAGATTTCCGCATTGACTGCGGAATTTTTAGACGAGATTCTCTGAAGCAGGGACAAAATTCCGTCTTTTCAACCGCCGCAATTTGTGGTATGATGGCGAAAAGGAGGGATTTTTGTGAGGCGTAAGGTTTCGGCCGTCATTGATATTCTGAAAGGCCTTTATCCCCAACCGGTTTGCGCTCTGCATTACAGTAAGGATTACGAGCTGATGATTGCCGTACGGCTGTCTGCCCAATGCACCGATGCCCGGGTAAATCTCATCACCCCCGCCCTGTTTGCCGCCTATCCCACTCTGGAGGCCATGGCAGGGGCAGACATCGCCCATGTGGAGGAGTTGGTGCATTCCTGCGGTTTTTACAAGCACAAGGCAAGAGATATCGTTCTTGCCTGCCAAATGCTGTTGCGTGATTACGGCGGCAAGGTGCCAGACACCATGGAGAAGCTGCTGAGAATCCCCGGTGTCGGCAGAAAAACCGCCAATCTGCTTCTTGGGGATTTATATGCCGTCCCCGGCAGTGTGGTATGCGACACCCACTGTATTCGCATCTGCAGCCGTCTGGGGCTTTCCAGAGGGAAAGAACCGGAAAAGGTGGAAATGCAGCTGCGAAAGATTCTTCCTCCGGAGGAAAGCAGTGATTTTTGCCACCGCATCGTACTGTTCGGTCGGGAGATTTGCACCGCCCGAAGTCCCAAGTGCGCGCAGTGTCCCCTCTCCCTTTTCTGCAATGAGGTAAACAAAGGCTGAATACTTCCCCCCTTGTCCGAATAGAGTGTGGACAAGGGGGGATTTTTTTGGCAAAACGGCTTCCTATTTTTTATAGCGCCCTCCTTCTGACCGGAGTCAACCTTTTGCTTCGCATGGTGGGAACTTCTTTTCAGGTGTACCTGTCCTCCAAAATCGGTGCAGAAGGCATCGGGCTGCTGCAACTGGTTATGAGCGTAGGTGCAATGGCCATGGTGGCAGGTATGGCAGGAATTCGCACCGCCACCATGTATCTGACCGCCGAGGAAATGGGAAAACGGCGGCCGGGAAATGTGCATTGGGTACTGTCTGGGTGCATTCTGTACAGTCTGCTTTGCTCGGCAGCTGTTGCAGCAGGGGTATTCTTCTTTGCCCCGACGCTGGCTGAAAAGTGGATTGGAAATCCCCACACCGTCAACGCCCTGCGACTGTATGCGGCTTTTTTGCCCATCAACTGTCTTACCGGGGTGATGGTTGGGTATTTCACGGGAGCAAACCGTATCGGTACACTGGCCGCAGTGGAGGTAGCGGAACAGCTTTGCTCCATGGTTTGCACCATGGCGCTGCTTGCGCTGTGGGCCGGAGAAAATTCCGAACGGGCCTGTATGTGCGTCATCTTCGGCAGCGGACTGGGCGCCTGTCTGACCCTGACCTGCCTGACAGTTCTGCGGGCTTTACAGCGGCAAAAGGCTGCGCCCAGAATCCCCATTGCCCGCCGTCTGGGGGAAACCGCCATTCCCCTTGCCCTGGCAGACGACCTGCGCACAGGGATAACCACCGTGGAAAATCTAATCGTGCCCCGGCGCCTGGCCCTCTACCCGGGGGTACTGTCCCCCTTGGCGGCATTCGGAACGGTATGCGGTATGGTATTTCCCATACTGACCTTCCCCGTCGCAATCCTGTTCGGTCTGACAGAGCTTTTGATACCGGAGCTCGCCCGCTGCCGGGCGGCAGGAAGCAAAGAGAGAATACAGCACCTGGTAAAAAAGAGTCTGCACCTGGCCATGCTTTACGGCACTGCCTGCGGCGGTATTTTATTTCTCTGCGCCCGGGATTTGGGCCTTGCTCTATACGAAAGCGAAGAAGCCGGCACATATCTGACCTGGTTTTCCCTGCTGGCGGTTATGCTGTACTGCGACACAGTAACCGATGCCATGATAAAAGGACTTGGTCAGCAGAAGGCCTCTGTGCGGTACAACATTTTCACCAACCTGCTGGACGTTTCCTTTTTGTATATTCTGTTGCCCAAATACGGCATTGCCGGATACTTTGCCAGCTTCCTCATTACCCATGTTATCAACTTCTGCCTGAGCCTGGGTCGGCTTGTAAAAATATCTGAAATTCAAATCCCATGGCGTACTCCTGTCCTCACAGCCGCAGCCGCCGGAATTGGGCTTTGGATTTGCCGCTTTGTGCCAAATCCATGGATGCGCAGTGGATGTTACCTGGTCATACTGGGATGTCTACTGTTCCTTACAAAGGTGTTGGGAAAGAAAGATATTCTCTGGCTAAAGGGACTGATATGGAAAAAATGACCTGCCTTGGGCAGGTCATTTTCTTTATAATGCTTTCAGCAGTTCCAGCAAAAATTCCCATGTGCGGCGGGTAGAGGCAATGTTCAGCCTTTCCCGGCTGGTATGAATATCCAGCATATCCGGCCCAATGGACACGCAGTCCAGACCCGGCAGTTTTTCGCTCAGCATACCGCATTCCAGTCCGGCATGAATTGCCACCACCTGGGGTTTGCTTTGGAACATTTTTTCAAACAGAGAAACCATGGTATCCCGTAACGGAGAATCCTTGCGGTACTCCCAGGCAGGATAGTCCCCCATTTGGCTGTAGCTGCCGCCGTAGAACTTGGCCAGTTCCTCCAGCCGGGCCAGCAAGTCCCGCTTTTCCTGATTGACACTGCTGCGAACCGCAAAGGTCAGCGTCAGCTCCTCCTCCAGCTTCACAACGCCCAGATTCAGACTGGTCTGCACCAAACCGTCTATATCCTCGCTCCACGCCTGCACGCCGTTGGGGGCGGCATTCAGCAGGGCTATTACCTTGGCGGTGGATTCTGCTGTCAGGGCATTGCCCCCCAATGCGTCCACATTGTCCCCGTAGATTTTCACATTGGGCTCGTCAAATTGCTCCCGAATTTCTTGTTCCAGCTGGGAAGCAATGTCGTTAATCCGTTCCGGGTGCATTCCCAACGCCACAAAGGTAACACCGGCGCTTCTGGGAATGGCATTGTCCTTTGCGCCCCCCTGCAGCCTGGTAATGCACATAGGCATGATTTTCTCCACACGGCCCATAAGCTCCGCCAGAACCTTATTGGCATTTGCCCGGTTTTTGTGGATTTCCACACCGGAGTGGCCACCCTGCAACCCTTCCACAGTCAACTTCAGACAGGGGCCGTACACTACGCGGCGCTCCACAGGAAGATGAACAGTTCCCCTTGCGCCACCGGCGCAGGACACCGTGAAAACTCCCTCGTCCTCGGAGTCCAAATTTACCATGGTTCTGCCCTTAAGTCTGGACAGGTCCACCCCTGCTGCGCCCTCCATGCCGGTTTCCTCGTCCACGGTGATGATGATTTCCAGAGGCGGATGGGGAATGGTTTTGTCCGCCAACAGCGCCAGGGCATAAGCAACGGCAATGCCGTTATCTCCCCCCAATGTCGTGCCCTTGGCAAAGATATATTCCCCGTCATGGCCGATATCCAGACCCTGCTTTTCCATATCAATGGGACAGTCTGCGTCTTTTTCACAGACCATATCCATATGCCCCTGCAAAATGACAGGCGCATGATTTTCATAGCCGCAGGTTCCCTCCTGAAACAGCACAACATTGTTCAGCGCGTCCTGCTGCCAGGCAATGCCATGCTCTTTCGCAAAGGAAACCAAATAGTCGCTGATTTGCTTGGTGTTGCCCGACCCGTGGGGAATGCTGCACAGCTTTTCAAAATATCCAAAAACACCGGCAGGCTCCAGTCCTGCCAACCGAATTGCTTCCATAAAAATACCTCCTTGCTTTTCCTTATCCTATCACACCGCGGTCCAAAAGTCCATAAAAAAACCGCAGGGAAATCCCTGCGGTTTTATGGGTTTGATTAGAACAGGCTGAGGGACAGTGCCAGGACAATCCAAGCCAACGCAATCCACTTGGTAGCGGCAGTAAGCACCTTGTCCATGCTGCCGAACTTGCTTCTGCTCATGTAGGTGTCGCTGTTACCGGCAATGGCACCAAGACCGGCCTCTTTCCCGGACTGAAACAGCACAACCACAACCAAAGCGATACTGGCGATAACCTCCAGCACAGTAAGAATCGTCTTCAAAATTACCATTTTCTTAACCTCCCTCCAAGGGTATGTTGCAAAATCCTAGATATAATACCACAGTTTTTTCAAAAAAGCAAGCTTTATCCTGGTTTTTTCCAATTTTTTATTTGGTTACCCAGGTTCCTGTAGCCAGGCAGTTAAGGTATGCCTCAATAAACGGATCCAATGCGCCGTCCATCACAGCGTTGACATTGGCAGTTTCACAGCCTGTCCGCGTGTCCTTAACCAGGGTGTAAGGCATAAACACATAGTTACGGATTTGACTGCCCCACTCGATTTTCTGCTGTACGCCCTTAATATCAGCAATGTTGGCCAGATGCTCCCGTTCTCGAATCTCCACCAGCTTACTACGAAGCATACGCAGACAGGTTTCCTTATTCTGGAACTGGCTTCTTTCCGTCTGGCAGGATACCACAATACCGGTAGCCTTGTGAATCAAGCGCACAGCAGAAGATGTCTTGTTGATATGCTGGCCACCTGCGCCGGAGGAGCGGAATACCTGCATTTCATAGTCCTCTGCGCGGATTTCAAAGTCCTCGGAGTCGTCCTCAATTTCGGGAATGACTTCAATCGCGGAAAAAGAGGTCTGGCGACGGGCATTGGCATCAAAGGGAGAAACACGTACCAGACGGTGAACGCCGTTTTCCCCTTTCAGGAAGCCGTAGGCATTCTCCCCCTCAATCTGAATGGAAGCGGACTTAATACCGGCTTCATCTCCCTCTTGATAGTCCAGAATCTTATAGGTAAAGCCGTGGCGCTCCGCCCAGCGGGTATACATTCTGTAAAGCATCTGACACCAGTCCTGGGCCTCCGTGCCGCCTGCGCCTGCCTGGAAGCTCATGAGGGCATTATTCTTATCGTACTTGCCGGTGAGCAGGGTTTCCAGACGGCAGGATTCCATTTCCTCTGCCAGTGTAGCAAAGCCTTCCTTCAACTCCGGAAGCATCGAGTCGTCGTCTTCCTCCTCCGCCATTTCGCAAATGGTCATCAGATCCTCCCAGGAAGACACCATTTTCCCATAGCGGGCAATCTTCGTTTCTGCATGCTTGGCTTTTACCACGATTTTCTGGCTCTTTTCCGGGTCGTCCCAAAAACCAGGGGCTTCCTGCATGGCGTGCAGCCGCTCCAACTCGTTGCGCAGGCCCGTCAGATTCAGAGAATCCGCCAGACCGTCCAGCGCAGGTTTCAAGTCGTTGAGCTTCTGCTTATAATTGTCAAATTCAATATTCATAACAATCTCTCATTTCCTTCATGTTGCCACATTTCGGGGTATATTATAGCCGAAATTGACCTATATGTAAAGAGGAAACGAAAAAAAGTCCAAAAAAGCGAAAATCCGGGCCAAAGCCCGGTCATCCTTATCGCTGACTGGGTTCTCCGTCCTCTTCGGAGAAAATCCAATCGTCCAAATCTAAAACAGTGCCTTCTTTCGGGGGCAACTTACTTCCTCCTTTCAAAACAGTTTTTCACCAGTATATGTCATCACTGGGAAAAAATCTACCGGAATTTGTTGACAGTTTCTGAATAATCCGTTACAATTATCAAACGATAACACAGCCCATACGCCCGCATAGTTCAACGGATAGAATAAGGTCCTCCTAAGAATCAGAAGAGGTTATTCCTTTTAGACCAATTTCATATGTATGCCCCCGTAGCTCACCTGGATAGAGCGTGCGCCTCCTAAGCGCAAGGTAGTGAGTCCGAGTCTCGCCGGGGGTGCCAAATGCCGTGATTTAGCCGTAAATCACGGCATTTTTCTAACTATTAGTCCCATTATTAAATTGTTATCTCAAACCCATCGGGGCAGCCGCAGCTCACGAGCTGCCCAAATGGATTCGAACACTTTTTTGAATTTTTGCTAACAAAATCGCATTTTTGCTAACAGACGGTTTTGAACGGTTTGGTATTATGCGGACACATTCACCTTCAAAAGCCCATTCAGCAAAGCCAACAACTGGGGATTTTGCTGCAGCTGAAGCAATAGCTGCGCAATATCCATACCAGGCTGCTGCATAGTTTGGGATTGAAATGACTGCTCCAGTCCGCGAAGATCTGCTCTTGCATAGAAGCCTGCCTCAAAGCGCTGGGCGTTGACCTTGCGGTCCTCATCCAGAATGTGGGCATAGACCTCGGTTACCATGTCAGGCTGTGCGTGGCCCGTATCACCCTGTGTTGCTTTGATGTCTCCGTGGTTCAGCTTCAGCTTATAAGTCGTGCTGGAGTGCCTGAGGGAGTGAAAGACCACATCCGGAAGGCCTGCGTTCTTCTTTAGCCGATTGAACGCATTTCCAATAACACGATCCTCGCAAGGACGTCCATTATCAAGGGTGAGGACGAGATTATAGTCGTAGTAGGAATCTCCTAAGTACGCCTTTGCCTTCTCCTGGCTCTCCTTCCAGCCACGCAGTAGCTTAGCCAGAGTTGCCGGGATCCACACCTTACGGATACTGGATTCGGTCTTAGGCTTTTTCAGCACCAAACGGGTCTTGGCAGAGCCGGCTACAATGGCAGGAAAGGTGAAGAATATGTCATTCTCACCCAATGCCTTCACCGCACTCTCGTCCACCCGAGCCAGCACCTTTTCCACCTTCAGATAAGCATTCTCATTCATGATCGCAGCATCTGAAATGTCAAGACAGTCCCAGGTAAGCCCACAGATCTCTCCAAAGCGAAGAGAGCAAGCAAAGGCAAGATGGATGGCAAGGAACAATCTATCGTCCTCACAGGCATCCAGAGCCTTACGGATAGTCTGTGCATCCCATATGGCGCGCTTCCTCTGTTCCCGCTTGGGAAGAGTCGCGCCGATAAAGGGATTTTTGCCAACCATACCCCAGCGAACCGCCCGTTCAAAGGCGCAGCGCATCAGCTTGATGATTTTCTCAATGGTGCAAGGTGTAACGAACTCTGTTTTCGGCTTTCTGCCGTTACACTCCACAGCCTTTGTTTTCTGCAAGGTGCTGATGAACTTGTCCACCACACGGGCATCCACATCCTGCACATTCACATCTCCCAAAATGGGGTTGATGTAATTGCGGATCAGGCCGGTATTGGAGGTGTACATAGACAGCCCCCACTTCCGGAGTCCATACATCTCCACAAACTCCACGAGAAAGTCTCTGACCTTTTTTGCGGAGGGAGCAATGAATGTACCGGTTGCCAATTCGTGCTCGATCTCATTCTTACGCTTTTGGGCTTCCTTTTTGGTGCTCACCGGCGATTCCCACTTCTGGCGTGTCACGCCATTCTCGTCGGTGTAGTTAAAAACTACTGAATATTTGTTTCCTCGTTTAACAATTGCCGCCATAATTAATCTCCTTTACATGATTAGTTACCTCGACCGTCTAACCATGCATCGAAGGGCCCCTTGGGAATCCGAATCAGATTGCCGATCCGGGTCACGGGAAAATACTCCTTCTTAATGAGCTCGTATGCGCCGGTACGGCTGATCCGCGCCAGTTTTGCGATCTCTTCCACCGTGTACACGCGCTCACTTGCGACATTGTCTTCCTGCAACTTACTCATAAAAACTCCTTTCTTCGGGCAAGCCACAGGTACATTAGTATTATAACATACCGTTCGACTCCC
>JAZOQT010000003.1:0-20906 GCA_045656245.1 Faecousia sp. | reverse complement strand
AGCACCAAGAACAGCATGACCCTAGGGGGGTCATGCTGTTCTTTTTTTGGAGGAGACCGGAATCGAACCCATAGCAGAGCAACACCCCGGTGGGGTGTTGCTGCCACCAGTTCAAAAACTGGTGGCTACCATAATTTTCTTTTGCAGGGCGAAAGAAAATGCATATCGATTCCGGTTACCAGCACCAAGAACAGCATGACCCTAGGGGGGTCATGCTGTTCTTTTTTGGAGGAGACCGGAATCGAACCCATAGCAGAGCAACACCCCGGTGGGGTGTTCCTGCCACCAGTTCAAAAACTGGTGGCTACCAAAATTTTCTTTTGCTGTGCGAAAGAAAATGCATATCGATTCCGGTTACCAGCACCAAAAAACCTCTTTACTTTCGTAAAGAGGTTTTTTGATTTGCTATATTCCTTTATTCCTGGCTGCAGGAGGGGCAGGCATATGTTCCCTCACCGGAACAGCCATCGCAGATGATGACACCGTTTTTGCAATCCGTGCAGGGCTCTTCCAACGTGCCGTTGCAGGACGGGCAGGTACTGGAGGAGTCCTCGGGATTTGTAAGACCCAAACCGTTGCAAGCGTCGCAGGCAGCGGAGGATGTACCGTTACACGAGGTGCAGGCATATTCGCCGGCGCCGCCGCACTGCTCACATGTCAGAATTTTGGCGTCGCGGCATTCCTTGCAGTCGACTTCACTGCCCTCTACGGGAACCAGCAAATCGTCTGCGGGGCGGTCGGCGCTGTCCCGATAGGAAATCCAATCGGCCTGTGTTTTGCCTCCCAGAGTCAGGGCAATGTTGCTGCCTGCCTCCTGGTTGATGGCCTCCACAGAGGCGATGGGAGTATCGTAAACATAGTCCAGAGAAACGCCTTCAATTTTTGTGCCTACAATTTTCACTGCCACGGTGGGTTCAGAGGCCAAAGCACCCTCATAGCTGGCGGCGCTGACCATGCCGCAGAAGGCGTGGCTGTATTCCTTGCCCAGAACGGTTTCGGCGGGGAAAAGCTCCTTTGCCTGATTGCTCAGAAAGGCAACGCCTGAAACGGTGGTGTCGTTCAGATACAATATGGCATCTGCGCCGGCAGAAATCTGCACAGCTACGGTGTACTGCTTATCCTGGTTCTGCCAATGCTCCTCCGGATTCTCGAGGGTAATCTGGCCCTGGTTGGAGCCGGAAGAGGGCGAGGCGGCGCAGGCGGTCATGGAAGCTGCCAGCAGTACTGCCAGAACCGTGGCGCAAATTCGTTTTACCGTTGTTTTCATAGGAGATCCTCCCGTATAATATGTTTTGTTTCCTCAATATAGCACATAGTAGGAAAAATGTCAAAATGTATTTTTTATAGAAAATCGGTGGCGGTTGCCACCGATTTTTGGGGTTTTAGCCTTCTTCCACCACGATTTCCTTCAGCACAAGGCCGGGGTTGCGGCGGCAGATAAAGTCGATGGCCCAGAAGCTGCTGAATACCAGCAGATTTCTGCCACGGTAGTCCTCCAGCAGCTCTGCATCACTGCCCAGATTCAGGTCCTGCAGGTCGCCGGGATAGCTGTCAATCAGGCGGATTTCCTCGTAAGGCAGGCTTTCCATGCGCAAGTCCACACCGTACTCATTTTTCATGCGGTACTGGAACACGTCAAATTGCAGCGTACCTACCACACCCACAATCACTTCCTCCATACCGGAGTTGGGGACCTTAAAAATCTGGATAGCGCCCTCCTGGGCAATCTGCTCCGTGCCCTTGACGAACTGCTTGCGTTTCATGGAGTCCTTTGCGGATACCCGGGAGAAATGCTCCGGCGCAAAGGTGGGGATACCGGAATACCGGAACTTTTTCCCTGGGGTGGTGATGGTGTCGCCAATGGCAAAAATACCCGGGTCAAATACGCCGATAACATCCCCTGCGTAGGCCTCGTCCTCGTTTTCCCGCTCCGCCGCCATCAGCTGCTGGGGCTGGGATAGGCGAAGCTTTCTGCCGCCCTGGACATGGTAATATTCCGTATCCCGCTGGAATTTACCGGAGCAAATCCGCATAAATGCCAGCCGGTCCCGGTGGGCCTTATTCATGTTGGCCTGAATTTTGAACACAAAGGCGGAGAAATTTTCGTCAAAAGTATCAATTTCGCCGCTGTCGCTGACACGGGACAGGGGCGGGGGCGTCAGCTTCAAGAAGTTTTCCAGGAAGGGTTCAATGCCAAAGTTTGTCAGCGCAGAGCCAAAGAATACCGGGGAAAGCTCGCCCTTTCGCACCGCTTCCATGTCCATCTCCCGGCCGGCGGACAGAAGCTCCACATCGTCAATCAGCTGTTGATGTTTGGCCTCGCTGTCCAAAAGCTCTGCGACCTTGGGGTCGTACAGATCCACTTCCAGCTTTTCTGCCTTTGTCCTGCCATTCAGACCGGAGAAGAACAGCAGCTGGCTTTTTTGCCGGTCGTAAACGCCCTGGAAATCCTTGCCGCAGCCGATGGGCCAGTTCATGGCGTAGGTTTCAATGCCCAACTCCCGTTCAACCTCGTCCAAAAGGTCAAAGGGGTCCTGGGTTTCCCGGTCCATCTTGTTGATAAAGGTAAAGATGGGAATGTGGCGCATGGCGCAGACCTTAAAGAGCTTTCTGGTCTGGGGCTCAACGCCCTTGGCGCCGTCAATCACCATTACGGCGCTGTCCGCCGCCATTAAGGTGCGGTAGGTATCCTCGGAAAAGTCCTGGTGGCCGGGGGTGTCCAGGATGTTGATACAGAAGCCGCCGTACTGAAACTGCATTACGGAGGAGGTAACAGAGATACCTCTTTGTTTTTCAATTTCCATCCAGTCGGAGGTGGCGGCCCGGGAATTTTTCTTTCCCTTAACCACACCCGCCTGGGCGATGGCACCGCCGTAAAGCAGGAATTTTTCTGTTAAAGTAGTTTTACCGGCGTCGGGGTGGGAGATGATGGCGAAGGTCCTGCGCCGGCTGATTTCTTCCATTAAGGTTGACATAACATTCCTCCTAAATCATTTACAAATTGCGTCAGGAGGTTACGGTGGAAAGGGTAGTCTCATAAAATCCTCCAAAGCCACATTTTCCATAATAATTCAATTCAGTTTATCACAAAATTTGCCAACTTACAAGTAGAAAATAGGGGAAAATGGACTTGCATTTTCCCCCGAGAGGTCTATAATAATAGTATTCGTGGAAGGAGTGGTACAATGCGCTACTATTTTATGTGTTTCCCCCAGGGTAAACGCAAAGCGGTAACCTTGAGCTATGACGACGGGGTGATTGAGGACCTTCGCCTGGCGCAGATACTGAATGAACATGGCATGAAAGCCACCTTTAATATCAACAGCTTCCGCTTTCAGGAACAGCCCGGAGAGCGGTTCTTGACTCCGGAGCAGATTCGGCAGTATATTTTGGACGCCGGCCACGAGGTGGCAATTCACGGTCATCGCCATGGCGCGCCGGGGCTTTTGCGGCCGGTGGACGCCATTCGGGATATACTGGAATGCCGCATGGCACTGGAGAATGAATTTGACAGAATCATTCGTGGCATGGCCTATCCCGACAGCGGCATCACCAGGATGCAGAACGGGGCGGACTACGATACCATTAAGCGGTATTTGCAGGATTTGGGAGTGGTGTACGCCCGCTCCTTAAAAGGAGATAACGACAGCTTCCAAATGCCGGAGGATTGGCACAACTGGGTCCCCACTGCCCACCACAATAACCCCAAGGTGCTGGAATATGCGGAAAAGTTTCTCGTCCAGGAGTTTAAGGGGGCAAAGCGCTACCCCAGGCTGTTTTACTTATGGGGACACAGCTATGAATTTGCCCGGGATGACAACTGGGAGCATATGCAGCAGCTGTGTCAAATCTTAGGTGGCAGGCAGGATACCTGGTATGCTACCAATATGGAGATTTACGAGTATGCCAAGGCCTACGGGAATTTGGTGTTCACAGCCGATGGCAGAAAAGTGTACAACCCCAACAGAGTGCCCGTTTGGATGGATTTCGACAAGACGGTGTACTGCATAGAGCCGGGCTGTACGGTAACATTGGAATAAGGAGAGCAGAATGGAATATTTTCAGATTGAATTGAAGCAGCGCTTCCCCGAGCTGGGAGCGGAGGGGAGAAATCCCAAAATCACCTTATATCTGCCCTATAACAATCCCGATATGGGACGGCAGGACGATTTGCGGCCTACGGTTTTGCTGTGCCCCGGTGGCGGGTACACCTGGGTTTCTCCCAGAGAGGGCGAGCCCATCGCTATGATTTTGACCTCCTGGGGCTATAATGTGGTGGAGCTGGACTATTCCGTTCAGGGCAGCCGTTATCCAACCCAGCTCATCGAGGTGGCGGCGGTGATGGAGCTGCTCCACGAAAACGCCGGAGCATGGCACTGCGATGTGGACAGGATTGCCGTTATGGGCTTTTCTGCCGGTGGCCATTTGGCGGCCATGTATTCCAACAGCTTTGACAGCGAGCCGGTGCGTAAGATCTTCCCCCATAGCAAGGGCGTTAAGGCTTCTGTGCTTTGCTATCCCGTGATCACCGCTGTGGAGGGGCTTTGCCATCCCGGCAGCTTCCGAAATTTGCTGGGACACGATTACCCGTTGACCCAGGAGGAAATAAACACCGTCAGCTGTGAAAAGCTGGTAACGGAAGCAACACCCCCGGCCTTTATCTGGCACACCGCTGCCGACCAGGCCGTTCCTGTTGTCAACAGCCTTTTGTATGCCCAGGCGCTGTCGGCGTACAAAATCCCCTTTGCGCTGCACATCTACCCTGTGGGAGTTCACGGACTGTCCACGGTGGACAGCGTAACCAACAAGCCCCTGGACAGCGGTTCTCTCCGCGCCCACACCTGGAAAGAGGAGCTTCGGGGCTGGCTGGAAGATTTCCTGTAATAAAAAATTCCGCAATGCATTTTGCATTGCGGAATTTGTTTTGGAAAGGATTAGGCCTTACCGGCGCAGCCCAGAACATTCACCAGCTTGTGGCGAACCAGTTCCTTAATGTTGGCGCGGGCGGGCTTCAGGTACTCACGGGGGTCGAACTTGCTGGGTTCATCGTTGAAGAACTTGCGGATGGTGCCGGTCATGGCAAGCCGCAGGTCAGAGTCGATGTTAATCTTGCACACGGACAGGGAAGCGGCTTTGCGCAGCTGCTCCTCGGGCACGCCGATGGCGTTGGGCATCTTGCCGCCGTTGGCATTGACCATGGCAACATAGTCCTGGGGAACGGAGGAAGAACCGTGGAGCACGATGGGGAAGCCGGGCAGACGGCGGGTTACCTCCTCCAGCACATCAAAGCGCAGAGCGGGGGGCACCAGAATGCCCTGCTCGTTGCGGGTGCACTGCTCGGGGGTGAACTTGTAAGCGCCGTGGGAGGTGCCGATGGCGATGGCCAGAGAGTCGCAGCCGGTACGGGTAACGAACTCCTCAACCTCCTCGGGACGGGTGTAGGAAGCGGCTTCGGCGGAAACATTGACCTCGTCCTCAATGCCGGCCAGGCTGCCCAGCTCGGCTTCTACCACAACGCCATGGTCGTGAGCATATTCCACAACCTTGCGGGTAATGGCAATGTTTTCCTCGAAGGACTTGCTGGAAGCATCAATCATAACGGAGGTGAAGCCACCGTCGATGCAGGACTTGCAGGTTTCGAAGCTGTCGCCGTGGTCCAGGTGCAGAGCCACGGGGATTTCGGGGCACTCAATAACAGCGGCCTCTACCAGCTTTACCAGGTAAGTATGGTTGGCGTAGGCGCGGGCGCCCTTGGATACCTGCAGAATAACGGGGGACTTCTCCTCCTTGCAGGCTTCAGTGATTGCCTGAACAATCTCCATGTTGTTGACGTTGAAAGCGCCGATGGCGTAGCCGCCGTCGTATGCCTTCTTAAACATTTCGGTAGTAGTTACAAGAGCCATGGGAAACATTCCTTTCTTATAAAACGGCAAAGCCGCATTTTTTCAAATACATTATAGCATAAAATTTCGGTATTTCAACACAAATATTTGCAACTGGGAAAATTCTGTTTGTTTTGTTTTTTATCCGGGTATTTTTGGAGAAAAAATTGAAAAACCTATTTACCTTTTTCTGAAAATAAGATATAATGAACGGCGAAATCTTTTGATAAAATTTACTGCAAGGAGTGTTTATCATGAAAATATCCCCGTTGCAAATCGCAAGATACCAGTACCAGGTCAAATTGCCGGGTATGCTGAGAAACGGTATTTCCGAAATCTGTGTAAAAGACGGTGAGCCCACCGAAAGTGTAGCAGACCAGGAGAAAATCAAGGCGCTGTTTCCTAACACCTACGGTAAAAATGAAATCACCTTCCAGAAGGGCCAAAATACCTCCCAGGCCAAAAAGCAGGTTGTGGGCGTGATCCTTTCCGGCGGTCAGGCGCCCGGCGGCCACAATGTTATCTGCGGCCTTTACGACGCGCTGAAGGCCACGGACCGCGACAATGTTCTGTATGGCTTTAAGGGCGGCCCCAGCGGTCTGCTGGAGGACAATTATGTGGTTTTTGACGACGAGTACATTGACCGCTACCGCAACACCGGCGGCTTTGACATCATCGGCTCCGGCCGCACCAAGCTGGAAACCCAGGAGCAGTTTGCCGTTGTGGCAGAAACCTGCAAAAAGCACGGCATCAATGCCCTTGTGATTATCGGCGGCGACGACTCCAATACCAACGCCGCGGTTCTGGCAGAGTATTTCGCCGCCAACAACACCGGTGTGCAGGTGATCGGCTGTCCCAAGACCATTGACGGAGACCTGAAAAACGAGGACATTGAATGCTCCTTCGGCTTCGATACCGCCACCAAGACCTACAGCGAAATCGTGGGCAACATTGAGCGGGACGCCAACTCCGCCAAAAAATACTGGCACTTTGTTAAGATTATGGGCCGCAGCGCCTCCCACGTTGCGCTGGAAACTGCGCTGCAAACCCAGCCCAATATCTGCCTTATCGGCGAGGAAATCGCTGCAAAGAAGATGTCTCTGGCGCAAATTGCCGACTACATTGCCGATTCTGTTGCAAGCCGCGCCGCCAAGGGCTGGAACTTCGGCGTTGCCATTATCCCCGAGGGTATTGTGGAATTTGTTCCGGAATTTTCCGTACTAATTGGGCAAATCAATGAGCTGCTGGCAGGAGAAAAGTCTGAAAAGTTCAACGCCCTGCCCACCTGGGAGGAGAAGTATGCCTTCATTCAAGCCGGTCTGACAGCAGAAGCCATGGCTGTGTTCGCCATTTTGCCCCAGTCCATTCAGCAGCAGCTGTTTTTGGAGCGGGATCCCCACGGCAATGTGCAGGTTTCCCTCATCGAGTCGGAGAAGCTGTTCTCTGCCCTGGTAAAGGACAATCTGGCAAAGCGGAAGGCTGCCGGCACTTACAGCGGAAAGTTTACCCCCTGGCACCATTTCCTGGGCTACGAGGGCCGCTGCGCATTCCCCAGCAACTTTGATGCAGACTACTGCTACAGCCTGGGCTACAATGCCTTTATGCTGATTCAGTACGGCTATACCGGGTATCTGTCCAAGGTTTCCAATTTGTCCAAGCCCGCTGAGCAGTGGGTTGCAGGCGGTATGCCC
The DNA here is from genome assembly GCA_045656245.1 of Faecousia sp. Taxonomy (GTDB): domain Bacteria; phylum Bacillota; class Clostridia; order Oscillospirales; family Oscillospiraceae; genus Faecousia. The sequence continues at coordinate 13,333 of JAZOQT010000003.1, read as the reverse complement.
ATCACCAAGATGATGAACATTGAGCGCCGCCACGGCGCGGATAAGCCCGTTATCCGCAAGGCCCTTGTGGATCTGGAGGGCAAGCCCTTCCGGTATTTTGCCCAGCACAGGGATGCCTGGGCTGTGGATACCTGCTATGTTTATCCCGGCGCCATTCAGTACTTTGGACCTGCGGAGGTCTGTGATTTAACCACCAGAACTCTGGCCCTGGAAAAGGAATAACCGATAGTTTCATATAGCAAAGCCCCACGCCGTCGGCGTGGGGCTTTTTTACGCTTGCTAAATTCTATTTCCGTTCCAGAAGCTTCTTTTCCCGGTTTTGGCAGGTGAAGATAATCACCTGCTTGTTTTCAGAGGCTTCTTGCAAGATATCCAGCGCCAGGGCAAGCCGGGCATCGTCAAAGCGCACCAGAGCATCGTCCAGTATCAGAGGAGCCTGGGGTGTCAGCTCCTCGGCAACGGCAAGGCGCAGCGCCAGATACAGCTGGTCCACGGTGCCGTCGCTGCGCCACTGGGAAGCCCGGAGGGTGTCCTCGTTTTCTGCCGCGGCATTGAGGCTCAAATCCTCGCCCAGGGTGAGGCGCTGATACCGGCCCTGGGTAAGCTTGTGGAATAACTCCTGGGCCCGTTTGGAAATGCGGGGGGCAAACCGCCGCTGTAATTCTGTTGTGGCGGACTGCAGGGCCCGTTGTGCCAATTCCGTGGCAGCGTAAACATCCTCCAATCGGGCAATGCGCTGATTCACGGCCTTCAACTGTTGACGCAGGTCGCTTTCCAATCCCAGAGCCTCCGCCCGACCTTCATTTTGTCCCAGCTTGAGCTGCAACTGCCGCTGCTCAAACAGGTGGGTGGTGAGCAGAGAGTCGGTTTCCTGGGTGCTGTAGGTCAAGGTATCGGGGACTTCCGGGGCGACGGGGGTCTTTGCTATGGCAGCAAGGTCGTCCACATGGGCCTGCAGACGCTTTAAATCCCTGTCCATGCTGTCCAGTGTGTCCCAAGCGGCGAGCTCGGCGGTCCATTGCTCTGCTGCGGCCTCCAGGGTAAGTCCCTGTGTCAAAGCGGCGATATTTTCCTCCAGCTCCTTTTTGCGGTCTTCCAGGTCGGAAGCGGCTAGGCGGAAGCTTTCCAGTTGTTGATTGTAGGAAGAAAGGGCATCCACACAGCTTTGAGCGTGCTGAATCCACAGATCGGGGGAAAGGCCGGGGTGCTGTTCATACAGCTGCAGCAACTCCCTGCGGCAACGCCGGGAGGTAAGGGTACTGCCGAGTAAGACGGCGATGGCGCAAAGGCCTATCATGCCACCTCCCAGAATCAAAGCAACGGTGGGGAAACCCGGAACGGCAATTGCGGCCGCCAGCAGCCCTGCCAGAAGGGCAACCAGGACGGTGAAGCACACGCTTACCCACTTATTTTGCTTTTTCCGTTGGGATTCCAGCTGTAGCTGCCGGTCAAAATCAGCGGTGGCTTTGGAGGAAATTTCCAAGGGGGTCTGCTCTCGATAGGTCTCCGGAAGGACCGGCGCCTGGGGAGCTTGGGGCAGGGACTGCAGCTTTACGGCGCTGCTCTGTTCCCGAAGAAGCTGGGCCTGCCGCTGCTTCTCCAGCAGGTCGGATCGGGAGGGGAGGGTTTGACAAAGGACTTTTTGCTGCTGAAGCTTTTGGGAGAGCTCCAGAGCCTCCTGCTTTGCCTGCTCTACCCGCCGAATATCCTCCTGGGCGGCGGCGTAACGCAGAGCGGTGCGATGATTCTCCAGTTGGGTAACGGCAATTTCCAATTCCTTCTGCCGGGTCTGAATGGTCTGCTTTTGATGGGACAGCTCCTGCAATTCGCTGATTTGGGCCAGCAAATGTTGCTGCTGGGTCTCTGCCTGGGGCAGCAAACCGGTCTTGTTGAAGCGGCACTTGTTTTTAATGTCCTTCAGCTTCTTTGCCAGCTTTTCTCCTGCGCCGCTTTCGTCCCCGGTGGTAACCAAATCGTTCAGCCGCCGGCGCAGGGCGTCATTTTGCTGTACCGGCAGGTCGGAAAGCTTCAAAAAGCCTGCCTGGGTGAACACACTTCGCTCCACCCCCAACAGCATTTGACCGCAATTGGTGGCGGTCAGTTCGGGAATATCAATGCCGGTGGCGGTTTCGTAGGCGCGGAAATCTCCCAAGGGCAGTCTGCCCCGGGTATTGCGCTCAATGGTGATATCCCGTCCGTTCCAGCAAATATCCAGCCTGCCGGACATGGGCGCGCCGGACCAGGGGGCGTACCGCTCCTTGTCCGCCAGGGTGCTGGCGGTGCTGCGCTCCCGGGTGTCAATGCCGTAGAGCATATTGATGAGGAAAGCGCACCAGGTGGACTTGCCCCATTCGTTGGGCGCCTGCACCACATTTAACCCCGGCTGCAGGGTCAGGGTTTCGTGGGAGAGCTTGCCAAAGGTGGCGGTCATGGAATAAATTTTCACGGCAGAACCACCTCCTGGCCGTCCAGAATCTGTCTGGAAATGCGGGCGGCCAATTTGAGCCGCTGCTGCAGCTTTTCACTGTCGGTGTCCAGACCGTCGTGTAAGAGCTTAAAATACAGGCCCTCCAAATTGTCGCTGCTTAAATCTCCCCACAAATCTGTTTCCGGCGCGGTGCGGTCCCGCAACTGCAGATTGGGAACATGGGGGAATTGGGAAGCCAGCTGCGCCGTGTCCATGGGGTCGCAGTAGCCGGTTAAGGTGATACGGTAAAAGTTCTGGGTTGCCGTGGGAGGCAGAATTGCCGCCAGCGTTTGCTCCGGACTTTCCCCCACCACCGCGGTTTCGTCGTAAAAGCAGGGGGTGTCCAGGGGAACAAACCGAGTAGTTACGGTTTCCTCCAGCTCCACAAGGAGCACGCCCTTTATCCCGCTTTCGTCATAGCCTCTGCCCATGGGGGCGCCGGGCCATGCGCACAGAGTGTCCCCTGCGAGGAAGCTGTCGCCCTTGTGAACGTGGCCCAAGGCCAGGTAATGTAGGCCGCTGGCGCGAACCTGCTGGGCATTTAAGGGCGCGTAGGGGGAATTTGCCTGCAGGGGATCGGCGTGAAGCAGGCCGATGTGCCACCGCTCCTGCCCGGCGGCGGAAAAGTTTTTCAGCAGGGCAGGGCAGTCCATGGCGTCATACCCTGCGCCGTAAATCCGGCAATCCAGTTGGGGAAGGCTGACGCTTTCCAGTACAGGGTGGGTGAAGATATGAACATTTTCCGGGAAGCTCTCCGTCAAATATGGGGAGTCCTTCCCGCAGAAATCGTGGTTGCCCGGGGCGATAAACACGGGGACTTCTACAGACTCCAGGGCAGAACGCAGGGCGTTCAGGCTCTCTTTGGTGTATACCCCGTCAAACAGGTCGCCGCAGAGCAAAAGCAGGTCGCAGTTTTCTTTTTTACACAGATTTGCCACCTTTTCCGGCAGGGTAAGAAGCTGACTGCGCAGATAACGGGACTGCTCCGTGCTGTGGCCTGCCATGGGAGAGTCCAGATGCCAGTCGGCGCTGTGGAGAATTTTCATCGGCGATGCACCCTTTCTTCTATATGTTCATCAAACCAGTTGCATGGCGGTGTTTCCCAGGGTGAGCATTTCGTAAATGCCGCGGATTCCCCCGTCTACCATACTGTTTACTGCTTCTACGGTGTAAAATGCAATGTGGGGCGTCATAATCACGTTGGGGAACTGTCGCAGGTAGGCCATGGAGCGGTTCCTGATAATGCTGTCCCGGAGGTTTTCGTGGTAAATACCCTCCTCGTCGTCAAATACGTCCATGGCAAGTCGGCCGATTTTTTCGTTTTCAATGCCCTCAATCAAGGCGTCTACGTCCATCAGCTCTCCCCGGGCGGTGTTGATGAGAATGACACCGTCTTTCATCTTTCCCAGGGTTTCCCGGTTTACCAGGTGGAAGGTACTCTCTGTCAAGGGGGTGTGGAAGGTAATCACATCACAGCGTTTCCAGATTTCTTCCAGAGAAACCAGCTCCCCGTGGTCAAGGGGCTGTTGCTGGGGGAAGGCGTCGTAGCACAGGATTCGACAGCCGAAGCCGCTTAAATCCTGCATAACCTGCCGACCGATTCGTCCTGTACCCACGATGCCTACGGTAAGGGAGGAAAGCTGCCGTCCCTGCAGGCCCTTTAAGGAGTAGTCGTTTACCTGCATACGCCACAGGGCGGGCTTGTAATTGCGCAGGCACATCAAAAGGAGCATAACGGTGTAGTCTGCCACACCCTCGCCGCCGTAATTGGTGTTGCACACGGAAAAGCCCAACTCCTTGGCGGCAGCTAAATCAATGTGGTTTGTTCCCACGGTACGGGTGGACAGGGCGGTGATGCCCATAGTCTTCAGCTGTTCCAGCATTGGCCGGGTCATATGGCTGTGCCCCAGCACGCTGACACCCTGACAGCCTGCGCACATCGCCAAGGTTTCGGCGGAAAGGGGCTGTTTTACCCGGATTATTTCTACGCCCAGCTCCTTTTCCATACGGTCAAAGGCGGCGAGCTCATCTTGTCGGATTTCATAGGCAATCAACTTCATGGATAACTCCTTTACCGCACGGATTTGGCGTATTCCGAGGGGGTAACACCGAACTTCTCCTTAAACTGCCTGGAGAAGTGGTGTACGGTGGAATACTGCAGGGCGGCAGCGATTTCTGTAAAATTCATAGCGTTTTCCCGAATCATCTGCTTGCTTTCCTGCAGCTTGATGCGTCGGATATATTCCCCCGGGGAGATTTGCAGATGCTTGTGGAACAGAGCTGTTAAATAGCTGGGGCTGACGTCTGCATTCCGTGCAACCAGAGGAACGGAGAGCTTTTGACGAATGTGGGCGCCGATAAACTGCTGGGCAGTCCGGATAATCTCATTTTCCGCATGAATGGCGTTGGAGCTTTTCAGCGGGGAATCCGCGCTGTCCGCCCGCCGTAGCAGGGTTAAAAGCAGCTGTGTCAGCAATGCGATAATCATGTCCGTGGAGCATTCGTCCATGCGCTCCAATTCCCACAAAAGCTGCTGCATAATGGGAATGCCGGACTGGGGGATTTTGAATTTGCGGTTCAGCAGGGGGGAGATGTCCCCGCCCACCATATCAAAGGACAGCGTAACATAGCGGGGGGCTACGTCCATGTCTGCGTACTGCATGTGCCACTGATTGGGCCCGTAAAGGGTGAGCTCACCCTGCTCCAAAAGGGTATCCTGGCCGTCTGCAACGGAGTGGATACTGCCCTGGTCCACATAGGTCAGCTCCAGCATGGAGTGGGATTCTCCGGGGAAGAAGAAGCCCCGCTCCTTCTCGTGATAGAAAAAGGTGTAAAGGTCGGTAACCCACAGGCGGTGCTTCAGCTGGAAGTCGTTTTCCGGCAGATGTAGGCCTGTGTTTTCCGGAGGTGTGGCGGAAGCCAGCGCAGCCCGGGCGGTATCCTGCCGGAAGGGGGACAGGCAGAACAGAATCCCCGGCTGGACGCAGACGGCCTTGTCCAGATAAAAATGCTGAAAGCTTTCCCCGTCGGCGGATACAGACAGCACGGTCATGCCGGTGTCGCTGCTGTACAGCCACACGGGAGCGATTGCCCGATAGACAGGGGCGTCCTTCCGGGTCAGAAGCAGCTCTCTGGGGGCGGGGGAGGGGGCGGCGCTGCCTGCCTCCGGGGCCCGCTCCTGGGATACCTGGCCGAAGCCCTTAAAGGTCAAATGGTTCAGATTGCGGATCACAAAATCCACCTCCAAAGTAAAACGATGGGGCTACGCTTCGGTAGCCCCATCATTATAACATGAAATAGTTGAAAAATGCAAATATTTTTTATTTTTTGCAACATTAGCTCTGGTATTCGAACTCAAAATCATAAATGTCTACGGTATCTCCGTCCTGAATACCCATCTCCTCCAGTCGGGCCGCCAGTCCGCATTTGCGCAGCTGCTGGTTGAAATAGTTCCGGGATTCGTAGTCGTCGAAGTTAATATTCTGCACCAGCCGCTCCAGCCATTTGCCGGTAATCAGCCAGGTAGAGCCGTAGTGCTCGATTTCGAATGCGCTGGGGTCTGCCGGAGCCTCGATGACCTCCACATATTCCGGCTCGTAAATGGTAACCGGGGGGAGGGTGCGAAGCTTCTCTGCTACCACACGCATCAGCTGCTTGGTGCCCTGGGTAGTGCCGGCGGAGATTTCGTACAGGGAACAGCCTGCGGCTTCCACGTGCTTGCGCAGCCGCTGCAAATTGTCGCTGTCCGGCATCAGCAGGTCTACCTTGTTGGCGGCCACAATCATGGGGCGGTTGGAGAGGTCAACACTGTAATTCTCCAGCTCGGCGCAAATGGCGTCGAAATCCTCCACAGGATCTCTGCCCTCGCTACCGGAAACGTCAATCACGTGAACCAGCAGCCGGCAGCGGTCAATGTGCCGCAGAAAATCGTGGCCCAGGCCTGCCCCGTCAGCAGCGCCTTCGATGATACCGGGAATATCCGCCATGACGAAGGATACACCCTCGTCCACGTAAATCACCCCCAGATTGGGGAACAGGGTGGTGAAGTGGTAGTTGGCAATTTTGGGGCGGGCGTTGGAGGTAACGGAGAGCAAGGTAGACTTGCCCACATTGGGGAAGCCGACCAGTCCCACATCTGCAAGCAGCTTCAGCTCCAGAATCACGTCCCGCTCCTCACCTTTTAAGCCTGCCTTTGCAAAACGGGGGACCTGCCGGGTGGGGGTGGCGTAGTGGGCGTTGCCCCAGCCGCCGCGGCCGCCCTTGGCAAGGACAAAATCCTCACCGGTGGACATATCCACGATGATGGCGTTGGTTTCCGCGTCCCGGACAACCGTGCCCCGGGGGACTTGAATAATCAGGGATTCTCCCCGCTTGCCGTTCATTTTTCTGCCCATGCCGCCTACGCCGGCTTCGGCGGTGTATTTGCGCTTGTAGCGGAAGTCCAAAAGGGTGGAAAGATTGTCATTCACCCGCAAAATCACACTGCCGCCGTGTCCGCCGTCGCCGCCGTCCGGACCGCCGGATGCTACATATTTCTCTCGGTGAAAGGCCACGGCTCCGTCGCCGCCGCGACCGCCGCAGGCGGTGATGCGCACCTTATCAACAAACATATCCATAGCAAAATCCTCCTTATCAGGAATGGGGAAATCCAGTCATAAATTACCGCTTGGGCAAGGCGCACAGACCAAACGCCAATTTATCACTGTATTTCCCGTTACGAAAAAGACCGCCGCAGATGTATCTTGCGGCGGTCTTCGTCTTTTATGCACAATTACTGCTCGGCGTACACGGAGCACTGCCGGCGGTCCTTACCCTTGCGCTCGAACTTGACGGTACCGTCAACCAGAGCAAACAGAGTATCATCCTTGCCAATGCCAACATTGACACCGGGATGGATGTGGGTGCCTCTCTGGCGAACCAGAATGTTGCCAGCCAGAACGAACTGACCGTCAGCACGCTTTACGCCCAGACGCTTCGCCTCGGAATCACGGCCGTTCTTGGTAGAACCGCCGCCCTTATGGTGTGCGAAGAACTGAATACCAATTTTCAGCATGGTGTTACACCTCCAAAACTTCGATAAAATCAGGATAATCGTCCCGCAGACTGCAAAGAGTGAGCATCATGCCGGCAAGCACTGCCTGGACAGATTCCTCTTCATCGCAGGATACGGGGAGGGTGAGGGTGATGCGGGCATCTTCCTGCTTCACCCGAACCTTGGCCTTTGCGCCGCACACATCGTTGATGGTGGCTTCGGCCATGGTAACAACGGCGGAAACAGCGGCGCAGACAATGTCCTGGCCCTGTTCAGCGTAGCCGCTGTGTCCGGAGACGGAGAATCCGGTGATTCTGTCGTCCTCCATAAAAAATTCGCATCTTGTCATAGTGTCAATTACAGAGCGATCTTGGTGATTTCCACCTTGGTGTAAGGCTGACGGTGGCCGATTTTCTTCTTCTCGCCCTTCTTGGCCTTGTACCGCAGGACGTGAATCTTCTTGCCCTTGCCGTTCTTGACAACCTTGGCTTCCACAGCTGCGCCTTCCACAACGGGAGCGCCTACCTTGGAGTTTTCGCCGTCCAGCACTGCCAGAACCTGGTCAAAGGTAACGGTTTCGTCGGCCTCAACGTTCAGCTTCTCGATGAAGAGAACATCACCCTCGGAAACGGTGTACTGCTTACCACCGGTAACGATAACTGCTTTCATTTCTTGTTTCACCTACTTTTATATTGTGTAGTCTCGCTTTAAGGGCGTGCGTTTTGGGCGCAACTTAAAAAGCCCCTTCAATGCGGCTCGTCCATTTTAGCATTGGATTCTGGAAAAGTCAAGGCCTTTTTACAACTTTTTGTACGCCATGGCGGCGGACTATGTTTTCAAAATGAAAGCCCCGGAAATTTGCCAAGGCTCCCTTGCGCAAAGGGCGCTGTCAGCCAAACAGACTGACTGAGGTGTTGTGTGGGTCCGAAGGGTAGCGCACACCGGAAGGGACGCGTTGCTCTGCGCTGCCGGGGGCAGATACAGCAGAGCATAAGCGTGTGCCGCGGTCGACAGATGCCAAGGAGCTCCGACGACGCAGGCAGATGTCGGGCACCGCAAACGGACCTCGTTTGCGTTTTCTTTCGCAAGTATGCGGAAGAAAATAGAAGTGTTGCGGCCTCGAGCCGTCGGCGAAACTCTTTCACAGTATTTCCCTAAACTAAATAGAAGAAAGCCTACATCCCTTATGGGATGCGTCTTTCTTCTATGGACTCTCCCACGGGCTAAAAATTGCTCGCCAGCTCTCAATTTTTACCCAGCCTTTGGCTGGGTCGCCCTTTCGAGTCCCTTCCTACCAGCATAGTATTAAACGGGCTATCCCAGATGGGATAACCCGTTTAATGGTACACCGGAACACACAATATTCGAAACATCTGATAGGGTCAACGTGCTTGTGTGATTTCCGGATAGGTTGAATGTGAGAACAAATCGTCTGCCGTTGTTATCATCTGTGTCATAAATATACACGGAATTTAGCAATGTGTCAATAACCCGGCGCTGATATTCTGGATCATAAATATCACCGCCCCGAAAGGACATCAGCCAATAAGCGATGCGTTCCTTGGTCAATGTTGGCTTTTTTCTGCGCTCCCGGTCAATTTTGATTTCCAGATCCTGCTTCTGACCTTCCAGTTCCAGCAGGCGGTCTTTCGTGCTGGCGGTGGATATGCCTTGTTCCATCAGGTCCAAAATGTTTTTAAGTCTGGTGGTTGTGTCGTGCAGTGATTGCTCCAGGCCCACCAGCAGACGGGTGTCAGCGCATTCCCGTTCATAAAGAGCAGCTGCTTTTGTGGAAATGTCCTGAATGTTTTCGTCTGTGAGCACGTACTCAACAGTTTGCTTTACTACAAAAGCTTCCAACCAGTCTTTCTTTTCGGTTTTTTTGCTACAGGCTTTTGCGTTTCGTTTGCGGCAGGCGCATTTGTAGTAATGGTAGGTGGCGCCGTGGCGGGATGTGCCGCTCTCGCCAATCATGGGAGCGCCGCAGTGGCCGCAGAACACCTTGGTCGTAAGAAGGTAATCTTCCTTGGCTTTTGCCTTAGCCCGGGCAGAGCCGTTATGCTTCAGCTGTGCTTGTGCCTTTTGGAATAGATCAGTGCTGATGATCGCCGGCACACCGCCTTCCACGCATACATCCTCATACTCATAGAAACCGATATATTTTCGGTTGCGCAGTATGGTGCGTAAGCTGTTCTGGGTAAAAACCTTGCCTCTTGCGGTTTTGTAGCCCTTCTCGTTGCAATAGGACACCACTTGTGTAGCAGAGGTTCCATCTGCGTAGAGCTGGAATATCTCCTGCACGACTTTTGCACCAACGGGATCGATTTCCAAGGTCCCGTCTTGGGCTTTTCTGTAGCCCAAGCAGAGCCCACCGGTGGCCTTGCACTGCAATGCGTTTTCCATCATACCCCTCCGTACATTTCTGGATAGATTTTCAGAATAGTATTCAGCATAGCCTTCCAGCACGGACTCCAGGATGATGCCTTCCGGTCCGTCTGGAATGGATTGCTTGGCATAGAATACCCGGACACCGTTCTTTTTTAGCCGGGCTTTATACATAGCGGAGTCATAGCGGTTTCGGGCAAAGCGGTCCAATGTATACATCAAGACACCGCGGAAACGCCCCTTTTCACTGTCGCGGATCATTCGCTGAAAATCGTCTCGCTTGTCGGTCTTTCCTGAAAGCGCTCTGTCTATGTATTCGCCTACCACAGTCCAGCCGTTGCGCTCGGCAAAGGCACGGCATTCGCGGAGCTGCCCTTCAATGGATTCTTCCCGCTGCGCTTGGGATGAGAATCTCGCATATACTGCTACAGGAAAATAGCTATCTGTTGTTTCCATAGAATGTTGCAAATTCGGCATGTTTCTCTTTTGCCTTTCTGGGACATCTCTGCTATAAGACGAATATGTAGACAGCCCCTATCGTGATGGGTGGTTTTCTGCACAGCCCTCGATCTGTTGGCGCAGGTCGGGGCACTATTATTAGGCGTTTAAGCGCATATGGTTCTCGTAAGCGAGTTCCTGCAGCATTTTGTAGAGAGCTTGAATATTATACTTCTTGGGGAATTCAAATTTGCGATGGGCATATTCTACGGAATGTGCTTTCATGTACGGATTCACTATATAACTGATGGTCAATTCGCTGTCATCCAAACCGAATCCTGCAGTTTCAGCGGTGACATAGTAAATGGTGTCGAGATAAATCGAATGAACTCGCATCTTCTGACCGGTGGTACCCTGCTTATCAAAAGATAAGATTCTGCGGTCCGTGATAACTACGGCATCTCTGATTAGTTTGAATCCAGTCTGGATCGTTTCTCCATCCATCAAGTATGCGCCGAACTCCTGCGTAAGGGCGTCTGCGGAAACTTCACTGAGATTTCCTAAAAGACCTTGTAATAGGCTTCCTCCAAATTTTGCCATAATTAATACCTCTTTTCTTTATATTCCGGCATTACCGGTTGATTATGCGTTAAAACTAATTTCTGTGCTCTGTCCTGCTGGGCGGAGCATTCACGTGCTCGAGTCGTCACGGCAGAGTTTTCTAATCTATGCCAAAAATCTGCGCTTTCGATGATGTTTTTCCTTTTCTAACATATTTTGACAAAATATGAAGTTATGCGTCCGGTATAATGGACACATGGATTTATACAATCCAAATACGAACGGATGTTTAGATATAAAGGAGGTAGCACCATGAGCAGAGAAAAGAAAACCAGTTACATTGGTATGAGCGCAGAGGAACGGAGGTTGATAGAAGTGATACGCGAAAGCAAAGAAGCCAAACAAATCGTGGAGAACTTTATTTTTGGACCTCCGAAATTCCTAACAGCTCCGCAAGAGCCTTCTGACGTTCAGGAGACATCTCCCTAAAAGCTGAAAGTATTCGCATTTCGCCCTCGGTGAGTATTAACTCATTGGGGGCGTTTTCGTTTCGCCCGCTGCTTGCCGCAGGTACATTCTCACTTTCTTCTTCAGAAAGAAAATCCTTCGTTACACCGAAGTAATCGGCTATTTTGACAAGAGTTGCATTTCTAGGAATCGCACCGTTTTTCCAAGCAGTGGGCGAACCACTTGATAACTCAAGAATCTTCACTAATTCGTTTACGGTCATGTTTCTTTCTTCACAAAGGTCGCGCAGCCTTTTGTAAAATTTAGAAATAATAGCCAAAATGAAACCTCCTCATTTGTGCATAGTGCAGAAATGAAAAAAACTCATTGACAAACACCGCAAGATGAGGTAAACTCATTTTAGCAACAGAAATTGTCGCGGCAGGGTGTATGTCGTTCTGCTAATTATGTTGTTCCGCAAAAACAATTATACCTCATTTTCTGTTGGCTGTCAATGAGAAAAACTCATAAAGAAGATAAAAAAGGAGGCGGACTATTTGGGATTTAGACAAATACGCGAAAAATGCGAGATGTCTCAGCAGGACCTGGCGGAAAGACTCGGCGTTGATCAGTCCACAGTTTGCCTGTGGGAGACAGGAAAGACGCAACCAAGAGCAAAACTGTTGCCGAAGATTGCTAAACTGTTTAACTGCACGGTGGACGAGCTGCTGTCTGATGCACCAACAGAGTAAAGGAGTGGAACCGAATGAATTTTAGAGACTGGCGAGTCAAATTGCTATGCATAACCATTCTGTTGCTAATTATCGCAAGCATCTGCAATTCTATCTCAATAATGCGATTATTCCCGTAATAGCAGCAATTAGAGCGAGGACAGTATTGAGAATAACGATGCCCTTGCCCCACCACCACTCATTTTGCAACTGCTTTTTCCTGACCTTGTCGCAATCGATTACTGGCTGGACATGTTTCCTGTATGCTTTGGATTTCTTAAATTTCCGCCGCTCTCGTCTGGTCATACTTTTCAGCGCGTCTATAGCTTCTTGACTGGGAGGTTCGATATGAGGGAGGGGTGGAACAAACGGCTTTTTGCTCATTACTTTGCTTCTCCTTTACGGGTAGTTTATGTTTTGTGATTCTACCAGTATAAAGGCTTGCAAGCAAAACCGCAAGAGGTGCGTTACTGTCGCACCCACAGAATGAGGGAGGATGGAGACTTAATGAAGAAATGGTATTTCTTAATACCGCTGATTGCTGCTATTTCGGCGAGTATAGCAGCAGCAATCACAACAATCCTTGTAATTTCAGCAAGATAAGGAGGGCAGATATGGCTCCTGAATGTACATTAACCCCGCAGCAGGTGGAAGCACTTGCCAGGCCGTTTATTTATATGGCGGAAGCCATTATGGAATACTACAAGGACCCGCAGAATGAAGCTGCGTTCCAGGCGTGGTATTTAGAAAAATACGGACATCCGGCACCGGAAGGTGTGTAAGAGAAACAGGAGGATCAACTTATGATTAGAGCAAATATCAGTCGCGAGAACAAGCAACAGATAATCGTTGCCACAGGGTCAATTCCGGAAATGGTGAACGATGTAGCGGTGTTGCTGAACGGTATCTACAACCAGTTTAACGCTGCCTCTCCTGCTGCGGCCAAGCTGTTCCGTAAAGGCGTGGAGGACATGGTGAAGGACCCCAACGGAACTATTTGGAAAGCTGCGGGGAATCAGACTGGGATCGCCTTCACAACTCGGGAGGAGGAATCAAACAATGAATAGTGCAGATGCACAGGTAATCGCCATGGCCAATCGCCCCCGCGAGCGGATGGACCGTATGGAGCGCATGGCGCGGCAGGCGAGATGTCGCCGGACAGAAAGGCAAGCGGCAAAAGACCATCGAGCGAGGGTCATAGACAGGACTGTCCATGCCGTCGCTGCGGCTATGGTCGCGCTACTGTTTGCGGCTATGTTCCTTGTCCTCGTT
>JAZOQT010000002.1:0-28019 GCA_045656245.1 Faecousia sp. | reverse complement strand
TTCAACCTCCTATGTAACCGGAAATGCCCGATACTCCTTGCCGGTTTCTATGGCCTGCACAGTAGCGGCGGACATATCCGTAAGCCTCTGCAAAAAAGGCTCTGTGCTGTTTTCTGCCAGCAAAATCTCCAGCTCCACCTCGGAACTGAACTCCGTGTTGCGGATGATGCCGCCAAATGCGGCAATTTCCAGCTTCACCCGCTCGTAATAGGAATACGGACAGGGCAAATACAGCGCTGTCCACACCCGTTTCATGGACTTGCCTGCGGCGTCCACGGCAATTTTGGCCCCCTTGGTGTAGGCGCGCACCAGGCCGCCTGCCCCAAGAAGAACCCCACCGAAATACCGGGTTACCACGCACACCACATTGTAAAGCCCCTCCCGCTGCAGCACCTGCAGCATGGGCATACCTGCGGTGCCGCCGGGTTCTCCATCATCGGAGAAGCGTACCGCGCCGTCCTTGATGATATAGGCCCAGCAGTTGTGGGTGGCGTCGTAGTGCTGTTTTTTCATTTCCTGAATCTTTTCCAGCGCTTCTTCCTCGGTTTCCGCCGGAAAAATGCGACCGATGAATCGGGATTTTTTCTCTGTAAATTCGTCCATGCCAAACTGGGTCGGGACAAGGTACTCGTCCAAAATCAGCACTCCTTCACAATATACTCCCGCAATCTGCCGTATAAAATGCTGTCTACCACAGCCTCCACAGAAATGCCGCTGTCGGTATATTCCACCTGCAGCACCTTGGCATTGTCGTGGAGGGTCTGCACCGTGCCGCCCATGGCGTAGGGCAGCAGCACCTGAATGTGGTGGCGGCTGTGGCCCAGAGCCCGTTCAATGGCAGGCAGCAGCTTTTCCATGCCTGCACCGGTCTTCGCGGAAATAGCAACCACATCTTCCCCCACGGGAATGTCCTCTTTGCCCACCAAATCCGCCTTGTTGTAGCATTTCAGCACCGGAATCCCCGGTTTTGCCAGCTGGGCAACCAGCTTGTCCACCACCGCGATGTGGTCCTGGCGGTTTTCGTCGGAGGCATCAATCACATGCAGAAGCAAATCTGCATATTGCAGCTCCTCCAGAGTTGCCCGGAAGGCGTTGACCAGATGGTGGGGCAGCTTGGCGATGAAGCCAACGGTGTCCGTCAGCACCACGTCCAGATTGTCGGAAACCGTCAAAAGCCGGGAGGTGGTATCCAGCGTATCAAACAGACGGTTATTGGCCGGGATTCCCGCGCCGGTCAAATGGTTCAAAAGGGTGGATTTTCCTGCGTTGGTATAGCCCACAATGGCCACCACCGGCACAGAATTTTTCATTCTCCGCTCCCGTTGCACTCCCCGCACCTGCCGTACCTGCTCCAATTCCTGTTCCAAGCGGGTAATCCGCTCCCGAATGTGGCGGCGGTCGCTTTCCAGCTTGGTTTCGCCGGGTCCCCGGGTGCCGATGCCGCCGCCCTGCCGGGAGAGGCTCACCCCCATACCGGACAGCCGGGGCAAAAGGTACTTATACTGGGCAAGCTCCACCTGGAGTCTGCCCTCCTTTGTCTTGGCGCGTTGGGCAAAAATATCCAGAATCAGAGCGCTCCTGTCCAGCACTGTAACGCCTATGATTTCCTCCAGCGCCCGAACATTGCCGGCAGACAGCTCATTGTCAAACACCACCATGGTCGCTTCCGTAGCCTCTGCCAACAGCTTGACCTCAATGGCCTTGCCCTCGCCGATGAAGCTGTGGGCGTCCGGTGTGTGGCGGTTCTGAAGCATCTTACCGGTGCAAAAGCCCCCGGCAGTTTCCAGCAGGGCCTCCAGCTCCTCCAGAGTCTCCTCGGTGGCGGTTTGTTCTTTTGTAAAGCAGTCGGCGTTCAATCCCACAAGAACTGCCCGCTCCTGCTTGATTTCCATTGTATTTTCCATAAAGAATCACCTGTTAATTATTATACCACACAACCCGCTTTCGGACAACAAAAATATACAAAAAATCCGCACCACGATGACGCAGTGCGGATTTTGTCTTACTTAATGCCGAAACGCTTGTTGAAACGGTCAACACGTCCACCGGTGTCAACCAGCTTCTGCTTGCCGGTATAGAAAGGGTGGCACTTGGAGCAAATCTCAACACGGATGTCCTTCTTGGTAGAACCGGTGGTAAAGACATTGCCACAGGCACAGCGGATTGTGGTCTGTTCGTAGTTGGGATGGATACCTTCCTTCATTTTGTTCACCTCTTTCTTCTCATGTAAAAGGGCATAATAGCCCTACAATCTTTAATCGCCCGCATATCATAACACAGGCAAAAAGAAAATGCAAGTGTTTTTTTCTGATTTTTGATATTTTTCCTTAAAACGCCCAGTTACCCTTGCGGAAAATGGGAACCACCTTACCGCCGGCGCAGATGGCATCGATGTTCATGCTATCACAGCCAATCATGAAGTCCTCGTGAATCATGGAATCATTGATGCCCAGTTCCCGGCACTGGTCCAGAGTCTTATCGTGGTGGTTTTCAATGGTGTCGGCAAAGCCCATGCCCAGCGCCAGGTGGCAGGCGGCGTTTTCGTCAAACAGGGTATTGTAGAACAGAATGCCGCTTTGGCAAATGGGGCTGGCCTGGGGCACCAGGGCGCATTCTCCCAGATAAGCCGCGCCTTCGTCCATGGAAATCAAGGTCTTCAGAAGCTCCTCCCCGGTTTCCGCCTTTGCTTCCACCGCTTTGCCCTTTTCAAAGCGCAGGGAGAACTTATCGATGAGCTGTCCCTGGTACGAAAGGGGCTTTGTGGAATACACGATGCCCTCTGCTTCCCCCTTCATGGGAGAAATGAAGCACTCCTCTGTGGGAATGTTGGGATTAAACACAATGTTCTGACGGGAAACCTCCGCGCCGCCGCAGAATCGGGCCTGGGGAATCATGCCCACCGTCAGGTCCGTGCCGTTATCGGCGGTATAGTGAAGCTTCTCAATGTGCAGACTGTTGAGATATTCACAGCGCTTGCGCAAATCTTCATTGTGCTTTTCCCACGCCGCTACAGGGTTTTCGTCCACCCGGGAGGTGGCCAGAATTGCCTGCCACAGCTTCTCCACCGCGGCGCCGGTGCGCTCTCCGGGGAATACCTTTCTCGCCCAAGCCTTGCCGGGAACGGCGGCAATACACCACTGCTGCCAGCCCTCCAGCTGGTCTGCGTAGGGCTTCAAAATGGGATACTGCTTCTGCCGGGCCTTGGCAAGCTTGGCATTGTTCATGCCCTTCAGACCGTCGGGGTCCTCGGAAATCAGATGAATGCGGCAAGGCTTGGTATCCACCATATGCTGACGCCGGGCCTTCTGCCATTCGGCAACTGTTCCCAGGGTGGTCAGGGACTGGTGGCGCACATGGAGCTTTTGCAGCTCGGGATAGTTCCACTCCACAATTACCTTCTTGGCCTTTGCCTTATACGCCTCGTCCACCACCATAGCCACAAACTCCGGCTGGTCAAGGTCAGCGTAGATCATCACTTCCTGCCCCTTTTGGACATTGGCGCCGCAGCGGACAATCAGCTTGGCATACTCTCTCAAAACAGACTTTTTCATAGGTATACGCTCCTTTTTGTATTTTCCTACATAGTAACAGATTTTTGAAATTCCGTCAATCTTTGTTGCATTCTTTCCCAAAAGGCGGTATACTAATCAAAAAAATGCGGGAAAGAGAGGGCAACGTCATGCTGACAAATTCGCAACTACATCAAAAAATTGCAGATGGACTGCGGTTTCTGGACGGCGCTACCGGCTCGAATCTCCGCCTGGCGGGAATGCCCAAGGGCGTTCCCACGGAGCAGTGGGTGCTTGCCAATCCGGAAATTTTGGTACAGCTGCAGCGGCAGTACGCCCAGGCCGGCAGCCAGATCCTCTACGCTCCCACCTTTCAGGCCCAACCCATTGCCCTGGAGAAAATCGGCTGGCAGCGGCACACAGAGGACGTCAATGCCCGGTTGGTGGCCCTGTCCCGGTCTGCCGCACCGAACTGTCTGATCGCCGGGGACCTTACCACCTTGGCCGCCTACACAGAAAGCTGGAACCCGGACAATTTCGATTTTCTGGTGGAAAACTACCGCCGTCAAATCCGGGGACTGATAGACGGTGGCGCAGATTTGCTGGTAGCAGAAACCCTGATGTATCCCCAGGAGGCGGAAGCTATTTTCACCGCCGCCGAATTGGAACAAGCGGGAGCCGTGGTATACAGCTTTACCATGACGGCAGACGGTTCTCTTTATTCCGGCATGGATGCCGGCCCCGTATTGCAGGAGCTGGAACTGTCCGGCGCCGCCGCCGTAGGATTCAACTGCGTTGCCGCAGACCGCATGACTCCCTATCTGGTCAGCAAGCTACGTCGTTTTGTCCGCGGAACGCTGGTATGCAAACCCAACGCAGGAAATCCCATTATCGATGCCCAGGGCAATGCCCAATATGATCTGTCTGCTGAGGAATTTGCCCAAATTATTGCCCAGTGCAAAGAAAACGGCGCAACCCTGCTGGGCGGCTGCTGCGGTACAACACCCCAATATATCCGGGCTCTGCAGGCTATTTGAATGAGAAGCCGCTTCCATGAGGGAGCGGCTTTTTTCAGGTGTCATAACGCCCGGTGTTTTGATAATTTCTAACAAATTCTGAACATTTTCATTGCCAAGACGGCTTGTCTTTGCTATAATGAAGCTGTTATGAAAAACAGATTACATCTCTGCGTCAGCCGGAGTAATGCGCTGACATGGTTGATGGCGCTGTGCCTGGTTGGCTCGGCAGTGGCCCGCATTGTGCTTTCCGGTATGAAAGGACCCGGAGAGGCGCTGAACGTGTGGAGTCAAATCATTCTGCCTATAGCAGCCACCTTGCTTTATGTGCTCATCGTAATGCTCAACGGTAAGGAAATGTTCTATAAGACCGCCCTTGCTGTGTGGGCGCTGGGTCTGTTCTACGCCATCCAGCCCCATTTCATCATCGGTCAGAATCCGTTCCTTCTGGGTATGTACTACACCTGCATTTTCTTCTATTGCAGCGCTTACACCGCCATTACCAGCGGCAAAATCCGCTACCCCTGGCTGCTTTTTTTGCTGTTTCTGATACCCCTGTTTGCCATGGGCTATTTGGGTGTTTCCATGGGCGACTGGCGTTTCTTCCTGATTAATTTGAATATGCTGCCCAATATCCTGCTGTTTTTGGGCTGCCTGCTGCTGTGTTTTGCCATCCGTGTCTCCCCTGCCGGCGAATACCACCCCACCTGGGGCGACCGCATCGACGGCCGGAAAATCCGCACCCTGGCGCCCATGGCCCAGATCACCGCGTATTTCCAGGTTGAACGCAACACCTGCTCCAACCTTTTTGAGGAGTCCTTTGAAATCACCCACATTGATCGCTACATCCGCCAGAAGCGCCGGGAGGGTCTGACGGATTTTGGCCTCACCCATGTGCTGCTGGCAGCCTATGTCCGCGGCGTGGCCAAGTATCCCCAACTCAACCGCTTCATTTCCGGCCAGAAGGTCTATTCCCGGGACGATGGCATTCAGTACTGCATGGTCATCAAGAAAGAAATGAACGTGGACGCCCCCGACACCTCCATTAAAGTACATCTGAATCCCCGGGATACCGCCGAGGACGTCTACCGCAAGCTCAATGCCGCAGTTTCCTCCGTCAAGGCTACCACAGAATTGGATTCCAGCCTGGACGGTCTGATTCAGTACTTAAACCTGATCCCCAGTATCGTGCTGAAGTTCGTGGTTTGGCTGCTGAAGCTGCTGGACTATTTTGGCCTGCTACCCAAGTTCCTGACAGAGCTAAGTCCCTTCCACGGCAGCTTGTTCTTCACCTCCATGGGCAGCCTGGGCATCCCCCCCATCTACCATCATCTGTACGACTTCGGCAACCTTCCGGTATTCGGCGCCTTCGGCTGTAAACGCCGGGCTATGGAAGTTCTGGAGGACGGCACTGTAGTACAAAGAAAGTACATAGATGTGAAATTTACTCTGGACGAGCGTATTTGCGACGGCTATTACTACGCCACCTTCTTTAAGCACTACCGCCGTCTGTTGGCACACCCCGAAGTTCTGGACAATCCCCCGGAAGAAGTCAACTCCGACATCGACTAATAAAGTGAGCGCTTATGAAAGAACAAATTTTAACTCACCTTCCCCAAACCCACCCCTGGAAAGAGAGCATTCTCTGGTTTGACTCCATCGACTCTACCAACGCCATGGCAAAGCGCCTTGCCCGTATGGACGCCCCCCAGGGCACCGTTCTTGTGGCAGACACCCAAACCCAAGGCCGTGGCCGCCTGGGCCGGAGCTTCCACTCCCCTGCCGGTATGGGCATTTACATGAGCATTCTTCTGCGCCCCAACTGCAAGCCGGAGGAGCTGATGCACCTGACCTGCGCCACCGGCGTTGCCCTGTGCGACGCTGTGGAAGCTGTGGCGGACTTCCGTCCCAAAATCAAGTGGCCCAATGATTTGGTAGCAGGCAAGCGGAAGCTGGCCGGTATTTTAACCGAGCTTTCCGTGAACAGCAACACCGGCGTGGTGGACTATGCCATCATCGGCATGGGTATCAACTGCTGTCAGGAAATTGGCAATTTTCCCACGGATATTGCCGACTTTGCCGGTTCTGTATCCGCCGCAGCAGAAAGGGAAATTGACCGGGCGCAGTTGGCTGCTGCCATGATTTGCGCCATAGAAAAGCTGTCCAATACCCTGCTTTCCCAAAAAGAGACCATTATGAACTGCTACCGCGAAGACTGCGCCACCTTGGGGCAGGAGGTCTGTATCCACGGCGGCGAGGAAGTACGCTACGGCAGTGTATACGGCATGAATGACGACGGCGGCCTGCTGGTTGCCTTTTCCGACGGGCACCGGGAGGTTATCCAGTCCGGAGAAGTAAGCATTCGGGGTATGTACGGCTATATTTGATTGCTGAAAATGTTCCCAAATTCATATTGCATTTTCTCTTTTATTTGGTTATACTGTAAATAGAAATCTAGGACAGGAGGCATTTTTATGAAAGCATTCGGTATTATTGTGAAACTGTGTGTAGCTCTGGCTGCAGTTGCCGGCCTGATTTACGCCCTGGCAAACTACGGCGATAAGATGGTCGCATGGGCAAAGAAGATTATGAGCTTCTGCCGCTGCAACTGCAAGTGCGAAGTCATCATTGAGCAAGCACCTGCTCAGGAAGCAGCGCAGGCGCCTGCCGAAGCCGAAGCGGTTGCCGCTGAGGGAGATTTCGAAGGCTGATTCATCAAACAAAAAACAGACTGTTGCAGCCGCAACAGTCTGTTTTCTTTTGTCTTTAGCCCGTAACAATGCCCACCAGCATATCCACGCACTTTTCCATATCTTCCACAGGGATATACTCAAAACGGCCGTGGTAGTTTTCACCGCCGGTGCAGAGATTGGGACAGGGCAAGCCCTCATAGGAAAGCCGCGCACCGTCTGTGCCTCCGCGAATGGGTACTTCCACAGGCGCCATGCCGGCCTGGGCCATGGCAATTTTCGCCCGCTGCACAATGTGCATACAGGGTTCAATACACTTGCGCATATTGAAATAGCTGTCTTTCACTGTCAGCTCCACAGTACCCTGTCCGTACTTTTCATTGATAAACCCGGCAGCGGCTTCCATAAGACGCTTCTTTTCCAGGAACTTATCCATATCGTGGTCTCGGATAATATACCGCAGTGTGGATTTTTCCACCTGCCCTTCCATGTCCGTCAGGTGGATAAAGCCCTCATACCCCTGGGTATGCTCCGGCTTTTGCGCCTGGGGAAGCAGGCCTTGAAACTCCATGGCAATGTACTGGGAATTTACCATTTTGTCCTTGGCTGCGCCGGGATGAATATTCAGCCCGTGAAATACTGCCGTCGCCCCGGCGGCATTGAAGTTTTCGTATTCAATTTCTCCTATGGCGCCGCCGTCAGCGGTATAGGCAAAGTCTGCGCCAAAGCCCTTTACATCAAAAAAATCTGCGCCCCGACCGATTTCCTCATCAGGGGTAAAGGCAATTTTCAAAGTCGCATGGCCGATACGGGTAGTAAGCAGCCGCTCTGCGCAGGTTAAAATCTCGGCGATGCCTGCCTTGTCATCTGCGCCCAGAAGGGTTGTCCCGTCGGTAACCACCAGGTGCTTGCCCCGGTGATTTTTCAGACTGGGATACTCTTTTTCCCGGAGAAAAATCCCTTTTTCCTTGTTCAGGCACACATCACCTCCGTCATAGGCAACCACCTTGGCCTGCACATTTTCTCCGGAGGCATCCGGGGAAGTGTCCATGTGGGCAATCAGCCCGATGGTAGGCAAGTTGGGATTTCCGGGGACTGTGCCGTAAACATAGCCGTTTTGGTCCATAAAGGCATCCTCGATGCCCATGGCACGCATTTCCTCCACCAGGGCCGCGGCTAACAGCTTTTGTTTGTCCGTTGAAGGACAGGTGGAGGAAAATTCGTCGGATTTTGTGTCAAAGGACACATACCGTAAAAATCGGGATAGTACCGTTTCCATTTCATTTCTCCTTTCAGTATTTTGGGTCCCCTGCTGAAAAAAGCAAGTGGGACGCCACTGCCTTTTCAAAAAGCCCGGCGGCGGGGGCGCCGTCCTTTCCATTTTTTACTTTGCAGCGTTTACCAGCTCGGCGGTATCCTGAGCAATCATCAGTTCCTCATTGGTGGGAACAACCCAAACCTGAACCTTGGAATCGGGAGTGGAAATCAGCATTTCCTTGCCCCGCTTCTTGTTCAGCTCGGGGTCAATCTTGACGCCCAGGAAGCTCAGGTACTCACACACGTCAGCGCGGACAGCGCAATCGTTCTCTCCAACGCCGGCGGTGAAGGTCAGCACGTCGATGCCGTTGAGGGCAGCGGCATATGCACCAACGTACTTGGCCACCTCGTAGCAGAACTTCTCACGGGCCAGAGCGCAATCGGCATTACCGTTATTGGCGCCGTCTTCCAGATCACGGAAGTCGGAAGAAAGACCGGAGATAGCCAGCATACCGGACTTCTTGTTGAGGATATTGAGGCACTCGTCCACGCTGTAGCCGTACTTGTTGCACAGGAACTGCACCACAGCAGCATCGATGTCGCCGGAGCGGGTGCCCATGGGTACACCAGCCAGAGGAGTCAGACCCATTGTGGTATCCTGGCACTTGCCGTCCTTCACAGCAGACATGGAAGATCCGTTGCCCAGATGGCAGTTGACCATCTTGAACTCCTTTTTGCCAACCAGCTCGGCAGTGCGCTTTGCCACATACTTGTGGGAAGTGCCATGGAAGCCGTAGCGGCGAATGGAGTCGTTTTCATAGTACTCGGTGGGAATGGCATAGCGGTAAGCCTTGGCAGGCATGGTCATGTGGAAAGCAGTATCAAACACAGCCACCTGGGGGGTCTTGGGCATAACCGCCTGACAGGCCTCGATACCCATCAGGTTGGCGGGGTTGTGCAGGGGTCCCAGAGGAATGCACTTCTTGATGGCCTTGATAACTTCGTCATTGATAATGCAGGAGTCAAAGAACTCCATGCCGCCGTGGAGCACGCGGTGGCCCACAGCATCGATTTCGTCAACGGACTTAATCACACCGTGAACGGAATCCTGCAGAATCTCCAGAGTAGCTGCAATTGCCTCGGAGTGGGTGGGCATGGGAATGTCCTTAACGACCTTCTCGTCGCCAACCTTGTGGTTCAGACGGCCGTCGATGCCAATACGCTCGCACAGACCCTTGGCGGATACGACGCCGGTATCGGGGTCCATCAGCTGATACTTCAGGCTGGAGGAGCCTGCATTGATGATCAAAATGTTCATTGGGATTGCCTCCTAAAAAATAATATTTTCTTTTCTCATTCTTTGTGGTATGATAGCCATAGCTGGAACTATTTTATAATAATTTTTCCAAATTCTCAACCCCTGAAATACACTTTTTTCAAAAAAGGAGGGATATTTTTGAAAATCGTCGGCATTATCTGCGAATATAACCCGTTTCACCGGGGGCACGAAAAGCAAATTCAGCAAATCCGTCGGGAATTGGGAGCGGACTGCGGTATTGTCTGCCTCATGAGCGGAAACTATGTTCAGCGAGGCGCTCCGGCCATTTTTGACAAATCTCTCCGCGCAAGGGCAGCCCTTGCCTGCGGCGCAGACTTGGTTTTGGAACTGCCCACCCCTTACGCCCTTTCCTCTGCGGAGGGCTTTGCCGCCGGAGGCGTCAAAATCCTCTCGGATTATTGCG
Organism: Faecousia sp.; assembly: GCA_045656245.1. GTDB lineage: Bacteria > Bacillota > Clostridia > Oscillospirales > Oscillospiraceae > Faecousia. The sequence goes on along the minus strand of JAZOQT010000002.1, from coordinate 17,805 downwards.
ACTATCTTTGCTTCGGCACAGAAACCGGAAGCAAAGAAACTCTTCTTACCACCGCAAAGGCATTGCTCTCGCCGGAATTCCCCCCTGCGCTGCGCCGAGCCTTGGAGCAGGGGCTTTCCTTCCCGGCCGCTCGGCAGGCGGCTTTAGAGGCCATGGGTGCAGACGCTTCTCTGCTGAAACTTTCCAACGATATTCTGGCTGTGGAATACTGCAAGGCAATCTTGCAGCAGGGCAGCTCCATGATACCCCTGCCCATTCGTCGGGAGGGCAATTATCACGCCCAAACACCGGAGGAAGACAACCCCTCTGCCACTGCCCTGCGGCTTCTGGCGGAAAGTGGGGAGGATTTCTCCTTCTATGTGCCGAAGCAGACTGTGGGCATTTGGAAAAACGCGCCCATGCACACCCTTCAAGCCGGTCAGCGGGCTATGCTCTACCGCCTGCGGTCCATGACGGAGGCAGACTTTGAAGCTCTGCCCTACGGTAGTGAAGGGCTATGGCGAAAATTTATGCATGCCTGCCGGGAAAAGGCCACATTGGAGGAAATTCTCACTGCCACGAAATCCAAGCGATACACCCGCAGCCGTCTGGACCGCATGGCTATGTGCGCCTACCTGGGAATCACCCGGGAAATGCTTGCCGCCCCTGTGCCCTACACCCGGGTTCTTGGTTTTTCCCAAGCAGGAACAGCCATCTTAAAAACCGCCAGAAACTACGGCAGCTTTCCCCACACGGGAGAAAAGCAAAATCACCCCTACCAGCTGCTGGAACAGCGGTGGGAGGATTTGTACGGACTGTTTCAGGTGGATTCCCCTGCCCCTGCCGGCAGTTGGGAAAACCGCCGTGTCCTCACGCCCATTATCTGATACAAAAAGGCGGCTGTGGAGAATTCCTCCACAGCCTCTTATTTTATTCTTCCATAACTTCCTGCTGATACCGGGCAATGCCCTTTGCCAGCAAATCCATGGCGCGCTCCAGTTCCTCACATTTGCGCACATAGGCAATCCGCACCTCATTGATGCCCTTGCCCGGTGTTTCATAGAAGGGTGCGCCGGGGGCAAACATCACCGTATCTCCGCCGTCGTCAAATTTCTCCAGCAGCCACTTTTGGAACTTATCCGCATCGTCAACCGGCAGGCTTGCCATGACGTAGAAGGCGCCCATGGGTTCCTCCACCAGAACGCCTGGGATTTTCCGAAGCTTATCCACAATCAAATCCCGACGGCGGCGATATTCCGCCTTGCTCTGGGTATAGAAGCTGTCATCTACGCTGTACAGCGCGGCAGCACCCACCTGGTCGATGGTGGCAACGGACAGTCTGGACTGACAGAACTTCAGCAATGCCTGCTGCAGCTCCTTATTCTTGGTAACCACACAGCCCACCCGGGCGCCACAGGCAGAGAACCGCTTGGACACGGAGTCGATAATCACCAGATTCTCGTCCAAATCCGGGAATCGGGCCATGGTGGGAATCCCGAACTTATCGTCATAGCAAAATTCCCGATACACCTCATCGCAAATCAGAAACAGGTCATGCTTCTTGGCGATGTCAGCAATCATACGCATTTCCTTTTCGTCCAGCACCACGCCGGTGGGATTGCCGGGATTGGTAATCATAATGGCCCGGGTGTTCTTGGTAATCAGGCTTTCAATCCGTTTGCGGTTTGCGTAGCGGTAGCCCTCCTCCGGACAGGTAGGCAGGGCGCGAATCCGACCGCCTGCGGCATGGACAAAGGTGGTATAGTTGGGGTAATACGGCTCGGGAATAATCACCTCGGTATAGGGGTCAAGAATACTCAGGCAGGTCAGCAGCAGCGCCTCGCTGCCGCCGGTGGTAATCAAAACGTCTTCGTTGCTTAATTCCACACCCAGCTTCTTATAGTATTTCCGTACCGCATCAATCAGTACCGGTTCACCGGGAGAGGCAGCGTAGGCAAGGGTAGCCTCGGAAAAGCCGGAAATGGCGTCGAAATACGCCTTGGGTGTGGGCAAATCAGGCTGGCCGATGTTTAGATGGTAGATCCGTTTCCCTTCCTTCTTTGCCTTTTCCGCCAGCGGGTGGAATTTCCGCATGGGAGAGGGTTCGCAACGGTTTGCATTGATGGATATTTTCATATTGTCCTCCTTGAATGCCATTTTGCATTCCGGTAAATTCTTTGGTAAGTTTTGAAAGCTCCGGAGTCAATGCCCCCAAAGCGATTAAGTTGGGAATGGCCATCAGACCGTTAACCAGCTCGGAAAGCAGCCAAACCGTCCCCGTTTTCAGAACAGCGCCGGCAACCACCGCTACAGCCTGCAGCAGCGCAAACCGTTTCCAAACCCGGCTTCCGAATAAATACTGGCTGCACCGCAGTCCGTACAAGCCCCAGCCCAGCACCGTGGCAATGGCAAAGCAGCACAGCGCCGCCGCTATCAAAACCGACACCCAGCTGCCGTACACGGCGGAGAAAGCCTGATTGGTCAGCGCAGCGCCCACATCCTGTCCGTAGGGAATGGGTACACCGCTCACCAGGATTACCAACGCGGTCATGGTGCAAATCACAATGGTGTCCAAAAACACCTCCATAATGCCCATCAGTCCCTGCTGCGCAGGGTGGGATACCTCTGCCGCGGCGTGGGCGATAGAAGCCGTACCCATGCCGGCCTCGTTGGTAAATACCCCGCGGGAAACACCGATGCGCAAGGACGCAAAGAACGAGCCCAGCACACCGCCGGTTACCGCCTGTGGGGAGAATGCTCCCGTTAATATGGCGCCAAAGGCAGTGGGAATCGCCTGAAATCGGGCAATCAGCACGCCCAGCCCCAATAAAAGATACATCACCGAGGCAAAAGGCACCAATCTTTCTGCCGCTACACCAATCCGCTTTGCGCCGCCAAACAGCATTACGCCGATCAGCGCCGCCAGGGCAATGCCCAGAGCCAGATTCCCCCAATCGGGATAGCTTCCGCCCAGGGACTCCACAGCACCCTGTACCCCGGTAACCACCGCATTGATTTGGGTGGCATTCCCCACACCAAAAGCGGCTACCACGCCAAAGAAGCTGTATAGCCCCGAAAGAAAGTGAAAGCGCTTATCCAGGCCGTTGCGGATCATGTACATGGGTCCACCCACGTATTCTCCTGCTTCCCGTACCCGATAGCGCACCGCCAGAGTGGCCTCTGCGTACTTGGTGGCCATGCCCACGATGGCGCAAATCCACATCCAAAACACCGCGCCCGGGCCGCCGATGGCAATGGCGCCGGCGACACCTGCCAGATTTCCCGTACCCACCGTGGCTGCCAAAGCAGTGCACAGCGCCTGAAAGGGAGAAACCCCTCCGTCCCTTGCTCCGCCGCCTTTCAGCTTTGCGGCAAACTCCCGCAACGACATAGGAAACAGGCGGATTTGGACAAATCCCGTGCGGAAGCTGATATACAGCCCCACGCCCAGTATCAGCGCCAATGCAGGCACGCCCCAGACAATCGCGTTTACAGATTCCAATAGCTCGGTCATTATGTCCTCCTAGCATAACACTTTTTTGTGAAATATGCAAGACAAACTTAAAAAGCAGCTTCTCTTTCGAGAAACTGCTTTCGTGTTATTCCCAAGTAGCCCAGATTTCCGGGCAGTAACCCACCGTCGCCTGCTTGCCGTTGCGAACAATGGGGGTTTTCATCAGCGCGGGGTTATCAAAAACCTTGTCCTCCCTGGCAATCCTGTCCTCCATATAGCGCATCAGGGTGATGTCCGGGTGCTTGCTGTCCCAATCAATCAGCTTGTCGATGCCGCCAACTGCCCGCAGGACGCTGTCAAACTCCTTGCCGGAAAGACCGAATTTCAGCAAATCCACGCTTTGGTATTTGACCCTGCGTTCCTTAAACCAACGCTCCGCTTTTTTGGTGTCGAAGCATTTGCTTTTTCCGAAAATCTGAATGTTCAATACGTTACCTCCATAAGGCACAGCCCCTGGGCCGGCGCCAGAAAACCGGCGTTCTCCCGTTTTTCTCCGAACAGGGTGGGTATGCTTTCTGCCTCCCGCGCGCCTGTTCCTACTTCTATCAGTGTGCCTACCAGAATCCGCACCATGTTGTGCAAAAACCCGTTTCCGGTAAAGGAAATTTGCAATTCATCCCCCACTCTTTCCAATTTCACGGAGGAAATATGCCGTAGCGTGGATTTTTTCATTCTGCGATTGGTGCAGAAGGCGGAAAAATCATGGGTACCCAGCAGGTAAGATGCCGCCGTTTCCATTTTTCCCACATCCAGCGCCTGGGGAAATTCGTACACATACCGCCGCTGAAATACGCAGGGCGCATCCGAATTCCATATCCGGTAGCGGTAGGTTTTCTTTATGGCATTCAGCCGGGCGTGAAAGCGGTCGGATACCTCTTTACAGGAATATATGCCAATATCCTCGGGAAGATACCGCCGCAGCTGGGAAAGGATTTCTTCTGCGCTCATATCGCTTTGACAGTGGAAATTGGCAATCTGGTGGGCGGCGTGAACGCCTGCATCGGTTCTTCCGCTTCCGTGAAGCTCCACCTGCTCTGCCAAAATACGGCCCAGTGCCGTTTCCAGCTTTCCCTGTATGGTATTTGCGTCGCTTCCCTGCCTCTGCCAGCCCCGATACCGGGTGCCGTCATAGCAAATATCAAGCCGCAGATTCCGCATAATCCCTCAATTCCTCTCTGGCCTCCCGCTCGCTGTCCGCAGAGAACAGGAACCTTCCTGTATTGTCGTACACCTGAATGTGTCCCAGTACATACCGCATAGAATACATATCCATCACCCTTTCTTCGGTTTCCGGTTGTATTCTATCGCAGTATCAGTCCAATATTCAGGACTTATTTAACAATCTCGTAGCCCGCCTCCACAATGGCCTTTTCCAGCGCCTCCACAGAAGCAGAGCCGATAACCGTAACGGTCTTTGCCTGCAAATCCACCACGGCGTCCTCTGTTCCGGGGGTTGCCTTGCATACCTTTTCCACCATTGCCTTGCAATGGGTGCACATCATGCCCTCTACATGAATAACCGTTTGCATTTGCTTTTCCTCCTTTTTTACTTCCTGCGCAGCCGGCAAATCCGGGCGGAAGCGCCGCAGGCGCAGGGCGTTGGTAACCACAAACACCGAGCTCATGCTCATGGCCGCAGCGCCTATCATCGGGTTGAGCAGACCAAGCGCCGCCACGGGAATGCCCAGACAGTTGTAGAAAAATGCCCAAAACAGATTCTGACGAATGTTGCGAACGGTTGCCTTACTCAGCCGCACCGCGTTGCCCACGCCCAGCAGCGAACCGGACATCAGCACCACATCTGCCGACTCCATGGCAATATCGGTACCTGCGCCGACGGCCATGCCCACATCTGCGGTAACCAGCGCAGGGGCATCGTTGATGCCGTCGCCTACCATCAGCACACGCAGACCCTTCTTTTGCAAATCCGCAACAGCCTTTGCCTTATCCGTGGGAAGAACATCGGAGATTACCTCCGTAATACCTGCCTTTTGGGCAATGGCATTTGCGGTCTTTTCATTGTCCCCGGTGAGCATGATCACCTGCAGCCCCAGCTTTTGCAGCGCTGCAACAGCATCGGCGCTGTCCGGCTTCAGAACATCTGCCGCCGCAATGGCGCCCAAATAGGTGCCGTCCTCTGCGGCAAAATACAGGGGCGTCTTTCCCTGCTGGGCCAGCTGGGGATATGCGGGAACCGAAATTCCCTTCTCCTCCATCAGTCTGGCATTGCCGCCGAAATAGGTTACACCTTCAATTTTTCCGGAAACACCCCGGCCCGGGAGGGCTTCGAAGTCCGAAACCCGGGGCAAGACAACATTGGCGGCTTTTTCCAGAATCGCCTTTGCAAAGGGGTGCTCGGATTTTTCCTCCAATGCTGCCGCCACGCAAAGCAGGTTGTCCTGCCGGGCCAAAATATCCGTTACCACGGGCTTTCCCGTGGTCAGCGTTCCGGTCTTGTCCAGCACCACGGCGTTGACACTGTGCAAATGCTCCAGGGCTGCGCCGTTTTTTAGCAGCACGCCCATGGACGCGCCCCTGCCTGTGCCCACCATAATCGCCACCGGTGTAGCCAGCCCCAAAGCGCAGGGACAGGAAATCACCAGCACGGAAATGGCGGAGGACAGCGAATGCTCCAGACTATTTCCCAACAGCGCCCACACCAGAAATGTTACTGCCGCAATGCCCATTACCACCGGCACAAACACGCCGGCAATTTTATCCGCCAGCCGGGCGATGGGGGCTTTGCTGCCGCCTGCTTCCTCGACCATACGAATTATCTGCTGCAGAGTAGTATCCTCCCCTACCTTATCTGCCCGAAGCTTCAAAAAGCCTGCCACATTGATGGTTGCGGCGGCCACCGTATCCCCTATCTCTTTCTCCACGGGAATGCTCTCTCCCGTAAGGGCGCTCTGGTCTACGGGGGCCCTGCCCTCCACCACGGTGCCGTCCACAGGGATTCTGCCCCCGGAGCGGACAATCACAATTTCTCCCAGCAACACCTGTATGGCAGGAATGGTTATCTCCTTGCCGTCGCGAAGCACCACTGCCGATTCCGGACGCAAATCCATCAGCGCCCGAATGGCATCACCGGTTTTTCCTTTTGCTCTGGTTTCCAGAAATTTCCCCAGGGTAATCAGGGTTAAAATCATTGCGGCAGATTCAAAATATAAACTCTCACTGTAATGGGCGACAGTTTCCCAGTCCCCATGTCCCATGGCATAGGCCATGGCAAACAGCGCCGCCACGCCATAGACCAGGGCTGCGCCGGAGCCCACCGCAATCAAGCTGTCCATGTTGGGACTGCGATGCCACAACGCCTTCAGCCCACGGGTATAATACACCCGGTTGAGCATCACCACAGGCAGCGTCAAGCACAGCTGCAGCAGCGCCGCCACCAGGGCATTTTCCCTGCCGTGATACCAGCTGGGCATAGGAAGATGTATCATGTGCCCCATGGTAACATACATCAAAACAGCCAGAAACCCTGCGGACACAAGGATTCTTATTTTTATTTCTTTTTCACTGTCCCTGGGCGTGGCGAGCTTGTCCGCCGGCTTTTGCCCGGCAGGCACAGCGCCATAGCCGGCATCAGCCACCGCCTTGCAGATTTTTTCTGCAGCTGCCGCCTCCTGCGCCTCCACAGTCATGGTCCCGGCCAGCAGATTGACCTCTGCCGATTCCACGCCGTCAACACCCCTGGTAACCTTCTCCACACGGGCGCTGCAGGCAGCGCAGGTCATACCGGAAACTGTGAATTTCAGCTTCATGCTTACGCGTCCTTTCTCATGGAAATGTTGACATATCCACCTATTTATGATACCATTTTAACACAAAATCAAAAAATCGCAAGGCAACTTTTTTTGCAAGTCTTGGATAATAAGGAGTCTTTTTATGAATATCAAAATCCTGTCTGACAGCACCTGCGACCTTTCTCCGGCGCAATTGCAGGAGCATAATATCGATTTGGCGCGGCTTACCGTCATCAAGGACAACCAGCCCTATAAGGACGGAGAGACCATCACCCCGGCAGATATTTTTGCCCACGTTGCTGCCGGCGGTGATCTTTGCTCCACCACCGCCTATAATATCGGCGAGTATGAGGAGCTGTTTTCCAAGTATGCTGACAAGTATGACGGCGTTATCCACATAAGCCTTGGCTCCAACTTCTCCTCCTCCTACCAGAATGCCTGCATTGCCGCAGAGGAATTCCCTAACATTCGGGTTATCGACTCCATGAACCTGTCCACCGGTCAGGGTCATGTGGTGCTGGAGGCCTGCCGTCTTGCCAAGGAATTGGAGAATTTGGACGAAATTGCAGATAAGCTTCGCAGCTTTGCTCCCCGGGTAGAGGCCAGCTTCCTTTTGGACCAGCTTGCCTATATGGCAAAGGGTGGCCGTTGCTCCACTGTGGCGGCATTGGGCGCAAATTTGCTGCAGTTAAAGCCCTGCATTGAGGTCAAGGACGGCAAAATGGGCGTAGTAAAGAAATACCGGGGCAGCTTCCCCAAGTGCCTTGCCGCCTATGTCAAAGACCGTCTGGCTGACAGAGAGGATATCCTGCGGGACGAGCTGTTTTTGACCTACACTTCGGTAACCGACGAAGCGCTTTCCGCGGTAAAGGCTGCCATTGACGAATACGGCAACTTCAACACCGTGTATGAAACCACCGCCGGCTGTACCGTTTCCTGCCACTGCGGTCCTTCCACCCTTGGCGTGCTGTTTGTGCGGAAATAATCAATCAACAAAAGGGCTGTTGCAAAATCTGCAACAGCCCCTTTTATTTGCGCTTTACATGGTATAATTGTCGAAATAACCCTGCACCAGAATAATGGGCGTGCCCTTGTCTCCGGAACCGGAGGTCAAATCGCACAAAGAGCCAATCAAATCCGTCAGCCGGCGGGGGGTAGTGCCCTGGGAGGCCATAGAGCCTGCCAAATCTCCCTTTTCCCGAATCCGCTGTTCAATGGCCGCCTTCAGCGCATCTCCGGACAGGTCGGCAAAGTCGTTGTCTGCCAGATACTTCAGCTTCAGCTCGTTGGGTGTTCCCTCCAGGCCCGGGGTGTTTGCCACAGACACACTGGGGTCTGCCAGCTCCCAAATCTTGCCTACAGGGTCCTTAAATGCGCCGTCGCCGTAGACCATAACCTCCATATGCTTTCCTGTGGCCTTCAGAAGTCTTTCCTGAATGTCCATCACCAGATCCGTACATTCCTTGGGGAACAGCTTAATGGTGTTCTCCGTGGACTTGTTGGAGCCCAGCAGACCGAACTTCTCATTATAACCGCTTCCGTCTACGGAGGCATTGAGAATATCGTCAAGACCGCAGACCTTTTCCGCGCCGTTTTCCCGCAAAATCCGCTTGGTACGAACACGGCTGTGAATGTCGCAGGTCAAAACATTCTTGGTATACCGGAGAATCACACGGGGATTGTTGGCAAAGATGATCTCCACCTGCGCGCCTTCTTCCCGAATCAAATCCCCGTAGTACTTTACATAGTCCACCAGGGTAAAGGGGTGCAGATTCTGGCCAAACAGCTCCCGATACTTTTCCTCTGTCAGCACATCGGAGTAGGGGTTGACACCGGCTTCGTCCAGCTTATCCAGAGAAACCAGCTCGTTGCCCACCTCGTCGGAGGGATAGCTGAGCATCAGAACAATCTTTTTAGCGCCCCGGGCGATACCCCGCAGGCACACCGCAAAGCGGTTTCGGGACAAAATGGGAAAAATAACACCGACGGTTTCACCGCCCAGCTTTTCCTTTACGTCCTTGGCAATGGCATCAATGGAAGCATAGTTGCCCTGGGCCCGGGCCACCACGGATTCCGTAACTGCCACCACGTCCCGGTCGTTCAGACCGAAGCCCTCACAGGCGGCAGCATCCAGCACACTGTCCACCACGATTTTCGCCAAATCGTCCCCTTCCCGGATAATGGGGCAGCGAATGCCTCTGGATGTGGTTCCGACTTTTCTTTCCATACAGTAACCTCTTTTCCCGAGGTAGCTACAGCCGCCCCGAAGCAAAAATAAAACAAAGCGTATATAGTATACCGCAATCTGCGCTATCTTTCAATCATTTTTTTCACTTTTTTCTTGGGTATAAAGATTTTTGTCGTAATTCACAAGGTTGGAGCAACCATATATACTTGAATTTTCCAATGCGTGTGGTATACTGTCGGTATAGTAAATCCGGAGGGGTTTTATGGAGTATTCAAAAGTATTGGACTTATCCTGCGAGCTGGGCTACGAGCTTGCCATGGCCGGGGCGGAGACCTTTCGTGTAGAGGAAAGCATTACGCGGGTTTTGCAGGCCTATGGCATTGAAGCAGAAGTGTTTGTTATTCCCAACTGCATGCACGTCAGCATTGAGCCTGTGGTGGGCAGACCCCTTACCCGTATGCGCCGCATCGGAATCCACGGCAACGATTTGGACGCTGTGGAGCGGTTTTCCGGTTTAAGCCGTCGAATCTGCGCCCAGCATCCTGCCCCGGAAATTGCCCAGGAATGGCTGGCGGAAACAAAAAACAGCCGCCGGCACTATTCTTTCCCTATCTTCCTGGCTGCAAACTTTTTGACTGCCTTCGGCTTTTCCATGCTCTTCGGTGGCACATTAGCAGACGGGCTTTGCTCCGGTGTATGCGGTCTTTTGGTTGGCCTTGTAACCCGATTCATGGAGCGGCTTCGTACCAACCAGTTTTTCCAGACTATGGTCGCCGCCTTTCCTATGGCGCTGCTGGCCTATGCCATGGGCGCTATGGGCCTTGCCCACAATCCCGACAGCGTCATCATCGGCGGCTTGATGCTCCTGGTGCCGGGCCTGCTGATTACCAACGCCATGCGGGACATCATCTACGGCGATACCAATTCCGGCATCAACCGACTGGTGCAGGTGCTTTTGATTGCAGGCGCCATTATTCTGGGCGCTTTTGCTGCATGGAATGTAGCGGCCTTGCTCTGGGGTGCGCCGGCCAGCGGCGCGGCTGTCTCCTACGCCCTGCCCGGGCAGCTGGTTCAGTGTTTTATTGCCAGCCTGGGGTTCGCCCTTCTGTTTAACATTCACGGCAAAGGAACGCTTCTGTGCGTTTTGGGTGGCGAATGCACCTGGGTTGTGTTTGCGTTGAGCCTTTCCTGCTTTGGAAGCGATATTCTTGCCTACTTCTTCGGCGCTGTGTTTGCCGCCATTTATTCCGAAGCCATGGCGCGTATTCGAAAATACCCTGCTACCTCCTATCTGGTGGTTTCCATCATCTCTCTGATTCCCGGAGCGGGGGTATATTACACTATGAACCACGCCGTCCACGGCGATATGGACCTGTTCGCCAGTCAAGGACTTCACACCGCCGCCATTGCCGGCGTTATGGCCGTGGGAATCCTGGTGGTATCCACGGTGGTTCGGCTGATAACAGTTTGGCGGAACAAGCGGAAGGCAGGTGGCCCGCTGTGAAACGAACCGACAGGGTCTATCGCCAGTATATTCAGATTTTAGAGGAAGAACTGCGCCCTGCCATGGGCTGTACCGAGCCCATCGCACTGGCTTACGCCGGCGCAAAAGCGCGGCAGATTTTGGGTTGCCTGCCAGACATTGTTGCTGTCCGTGTCAGCGGAAACATTATAAAAAATGTGAAGAGTGTCATCGTACCCAACACCGGCAATCTTCACGGCATCGGCCCAGCGGTATGCGCCGGCATCGTTGCCGGAAATGCAGATTTGGGGCTGGAGGTTATCAGCCGGGTAACACCCCAGCAGCGCCGGGAGCTTACGGATTTTCTTGCCCGGGTACAGCCGGACATTGCCCCGGCCCAGTCCTCTTTGATTTTTGACATTGACATCACTCTGCGGTCGGACAGCGATTATGTGCGCCTGCGAATCGTCAATCACCACACCAACATTGTACACATTGAAAAGAACGGGGAGATTTTGTTGCAGCTTCCCGTAAGCGAGGCCTCCGAGGACCGGCTGACAGATAAATCCTGCCTGAATATGGAGCAGATTGTCGCCTTTGCCGACATTCTGGACGTTGACGATATCCGTCCTCTCATCACCCGGCAGATTTCCTGCAACATGGCCATTGCCCGGGAGGGGCTTCAAAACAACTGGGGCGCCAATGTGGGCAGTGTACTTCTTTCCCGGCAGGGCAACCTTTTGAGCAAGCAGGCCGCAGCCTACGCCGCCGCTGCCTCCGATGCCCGCATGAGCGGCTGTGAAATGCCGGTGATTATCCTCTCCGGTTCGGGAAACCAGGGCATTACCGCCAGTGTTCCCGTTGCGGTGTATGCCCAGGCTCTGGGCTGTGAAGAGGAGCTTCTTATCCGGGCCGTTGCCCTCAGTGATTTGGTTACCCTACACCAGAAGGCGGGAATCGGCCGCTTGAGCGCTTATTGCGGCGCCATCAGCGCCGGCTGTGGCGCCGGCGCAGGCATCGCCTACCTGCATGGTGGGGATTTCCGCGCCATTGCCCATACCGTGGTCAACGCCATCGCCATTCTCTCCGGCACCATATGCGACGGCGCCAAGCCCTCCTGCGCCGCCAAAATCGCCGCCGCAGTGGACGCAGGCATTTTGGGCTGGGAAATGTACCTGGAAAATCAGCAGTTTTACGGCGGCGACGGCATTGTTACCAAGGGTGTGGACAATACCGTTACCAACGTTGGACGCCTTGCCCGGGAGGGTATGCGGGAAACAGACAAGACCATTTTGCAGATTATGCTGAACGAATAACCTCTGCCCCTCCTGCTACGGAGGGGCGGTTATTTTTTTCCACTTTTGGGCATACTATCCAAGACCTGAGAACTTGGAGGTATTCCCGTGAAAAAATTGCTTGCGCATATGCTCGTTATTTCTCTGATTTCCTGCCTCACAGCAGGTTGTGTTGCTTCTCCGGCGGAAACGGCGCCTTCTGCTTCCGCCACCAAGCCATCTCCTGCAGAAACAGAGCCTATTCCCTCCGCCACTGTGGACAATACCCCCAAAACCGATAGCGCCAAAATCCTGCAGAACATCTGGACCGCCTTTTCGGATAAAGAGCGTTTCTTTGCCTATGGCGGCGCGGTGGAACACTCTGTCAGTGATGCGCCCGGGGACTTGGATATAAAAAACGCCGAGGAGCTGACCACCCGGTATCTGCTTCCCAAGGAAATGCTTTCCTATATTGAGGAAGGCGCTTCTCTGGTGCACATGATGAGCAACACCGCATTCACAGGCATCGCACTTCGTCTGACAGAGAACGCCAGTATCGAGGACTTTTCCCAGGCCTTTCGTAAGAACATTCGCAGCAACGAGTGGGTATGCGGTCAGCCGGACAGGCTTTTGATGGTGGACATGGGCAATCGCCAGCTGCTGACGGTATTCGGCTCTTCCCAAATTTTGGACACCTTCCGGGACCGACTCTCCGGTGTCTACGCCCTGGCAAACGTCCTCTGGGACGAGAGCCTTGCAGCATAAGAAAAACCACCGATGCGTACAGCATCGGTGGTTTTGTTATGCATTTTGGGTTAAATTCTGTATCCAGCTGTCGCTTTTCAGCATCAGCGCCCCGAGAACACATTTCAGAATGTCCATAGCAAGGCACAGCGCATACAGCGGAACAATGGGCATGCCCGTAAAGCGGCTCAATACAAAGGCCAGCGGCACGGTAACAATCCACATGAAGCCTGCGTCAAACAAAAAGGTCAGCAGGCTCTTCCCCCCTGCCCGCAGGGCAAAATACGTAACCTGAATGTAGCCGCGGAAGGGCATATCTGCCGCCGCTACGCAAATCAGCGCCGCCGCAATCTGCCGCACCTGATCTGTCGTGTTGTAAATCCGCGGAAACAAGCCAGAAAGGCAGGCCGTCAACCCACCAAAAACCACACAGGAGGCGGTGCAAAGCGCCAACAGCTTTGCGTTGGTATCCCGCACCTGACGGGCAGGCTTCCCCGCTCCAAGCATCTGTCCGATGATGATGGCCGTTACCGTACCCATGGAAAGAAACACCACGCTGGTAAGGTTATACAGGGTGGATTGGATATTTATCGCCGCCACCACGTCCAGTCCTCTGGTGGAATAACACTGGTTCAGCATTGTCATAGCGCTGGACCACAGAAATTCATTGAGCATGAGGGGCGTTCCTGTACGGGTAATCTGCCAAAGCAGCTTCCCGGGGATATACACAGAGCGGTACGCCCCCTGAATAAAGGGACAGCGGTGGCTGTTTCTGTGGGTCCACACCGCCATAATGGCCAGCTCTGCGTAACGGGAAATCACCGTGGCAACGGCCGCCCCACGGATACCCATGGCAGGCGCGCCGAAATGGCCGAAAATCAGCACATAGTTCAGGCACAAATTGATAATCACCGCCGCAACGCCAGCCACCATAGGAACCACCGTCTGCCCGGTTTCCCGGAGCGTCCCGGAATACACCATGGCGATAGAGAAGGGCAAAAGCCCCACAAGCATGATGTCCAAATACTCCCTGCCATACATCAGCGCATTGCGGATTTCCTCCGGGTTGCCCTCCCCCTGCAAAAACAGGGATATCAGCGGCGTTCCGGCAAACCAGAACACCCCGATGCCGGCAACCCCCAGCAAAAGCCCCAGCAGCATTTTATAGCGGAAGCTGTAGCGAATGCCTTCCCGGTTGCCATCACCGAAAAACTGCGCGGTGAAAATTCCTGCGCCGGAAAGGCCGCCATAAACGCATATATTGAACACAAAAACCAGCTGGTTGGCAATGGACACGCCGCTCATCTGGACGGTGCCCACCTGCCCAACCATTACATTATCCAGCAAAGACACCAGATTGGTAATGGTATTTTGAATCACGATGGGAATGGCCACTGCCAGAATATGGCGGTAAAAGTGCCTATCCCCGATATATCTTTTCAGCATAGGCACCTGCGTTCCTTAAAGCTCTTCGCCGCCCAGGAATACACGCTTGCCGGTGTAATCACTGCGGCACACGATGAAGTCCGCCAGCTTGCCGGTGGCAATGGAGCCCACCTTATCCTGCACACCCAGGGCGCAGGCAGGGTTGAAGGTAGCCGCGCGAACCGCGTCCGCCTCGTCAATGCCAAACAGGATTGCATTCTTCAGTCCGTCAAACAGCGTGGTGGCTGCGCCGGCAACCGTACCGTCTGCCAGCCGCGCCAGTCCGTTCTTCAAATACACTGTCTGGCCGCCCAGCTCATATTCTCCCTCCGGCATGCCGCAGCACCGCAGCGCATCGGAAATCAGCACCATTCTCTCACCGCCGAACATGGAAAACGCCAGCCGCACCACCGCAGGGTGTACGTGCATACCGTCGCAAATCAGCTCTGCCCGGACATAGGGGTTTTCCACAGCGGCAGGAATCACACCCGGCGCTCTGTGGCTGATGGGGGGCATGGCATTGAACAGGTGGGTCAAATGGGTGGCGCCCCGGGCGAAGCACTCCTTGGCATGGTCGTAATCGGAGTCGGTATGGGCCAAAGATACGGTACACAGCTTGCTTGCCTTTTCCGTAAATTCTGCCGCCCCGGGAAGCTCGGAGGCCACGTCTACAATCCGCACCAAGCCGTCGCAGTCGTGATACAGCTTTTCGAATACCTCAAAATCGGGGTTTTTCAGATACGCGCCGTTTTGCGCGCCCTTTTTCTTCTCCGAGAAGAACGGGCCTTCCATCTGAATGCCCATCAGCCGGGCATGGCCCTTGGGGGCTTCCTTTACCAGCTGCTTTGCCGTGGCAAAGGCCTTGGACAGCACCTCGTAGGGCAGCGTCATGGAGGCAGGTGCAAAGGAGGTAATGCCGTTGGCCGCCAAAAAGGCCGCCATTTTCTTCAGACCCTCATAATCTCCGTCGGAAAAATCCGCTCCGGAGTTTCCGTGGTTGTGGACATCAATCAGTCCGGGAATCACGGTAGCACCCTGCAAATCAACAGCATCCTCCGGTACTTTTTCCGGAAGGACAGCCCCAAACCTGCCGTCCTTTACCTCGAAAGCGCCCAGATGAAACCGAAAATCACTGCAATAGATTCTGGCATTTTTATAAAACATATCAAACCTCTTAATAATTGGATTATTTCTTGATTTCCGGCAGGCTGGCGGCGGCAACGGACTGTCCCACACGACGGGTCTTCTCGTCCGGAAGCATAACCTGGACATACCGGCTCAATTCCGGGAATTCCTCTGCCAATACTCTCTGGCAGGTGGCAAGAATGGTATCGCCGCCCTTACCGGACATAACGCGTCCCAGCACCATCATGCGCTGAATGTCATAATACTGGCTGTACTGCTGTACCGCATAGGCAAGGTACACGCCGATATCCTCAAAAATCTGCTGGGCGCGGGGGTCGTCCTGCTCCATAAGCCCCTGCACCACCTTCAGCTTCTCTGCAGGAGAAAGGCTTTCCTCCAGCTCGATGCCTGCTCTGGGCGCCAGCTTAATCACCGCGTCCTGGGAGAAATACTTACAGCCCACGCCGATATCCGTAGACCATTCGTCCTCCGCGGCTTCCTCGTTCAGGTCCACGGGGGCGAAGGCCAGCTCGGAAATCCAGCCCAGCACGTTTTTGTCCTTATCCACATAGCCCACAGCCTCGCTGGTGCCCATGGCAAGACCCATAATCGAGCCGCAGTCCATGCCCATAGCGCCGGCCAGGGCAGATACGTCGCCATCATTTGCCACCACAACAGGCACATCGCCAATGGCAGCGGCGGCGCGGTCAAATACCGTCTTTACCTCGTCCCACCGCTCTCTGGGGACGCAGTAGAAAATGCTGGAAATCATAGGCGCGTTACCGATAAACACACCGGCAGAGGATACGCCGATGCCGTCCACACGGGGCATTTTGCTGGCGGCGGTGCGGAAGGAATCCAAAATCCCCTCATACTGATAGGTGGGGTCGGGATTCTTCTTGGGGTGCCATACCACTTCCTCTGAATACACCACTTCCCCATCAATAACCGCAGACACCTTCCGGTCAGAGCCGCCGGCATCAAAGCCAATGCGACAGCCGTCGGTATGACCGCCGATGGGACGGGGCGCCTCATTTGCCTGGGGGCATTGATCCAGGGGTAAATCCACAATTTCCAGCTCCCGCTCGTAAAGCTTCTGGAAGAAGTCGTAGTCAAAAGCGCGCCGGCCGTTTGCGGAATATTCCTTTTGCAGACGCTGTGCCAGAGCGCTGCAGCCGCAGACATACACACGGAATCCGCCAATGGACCACAGCAGGAATTTCACATACCGCTCCACATAGCGGTAGTCTGCCTCTGCCAGCTCCTCCGTTCCGTGAATAAAGGTATTGCGCACGGAGATATTCCCCTTCTCCCGTTCCACAGCAATGGCAATGGGCTGCGCTGCGCCCCTGCGGTAGGCTTCTGCCCAAACACCGAAGGGAATGAAGCCCTTATCCAGCTTGGGGATATTGTTCATAGAATAGGAAATTCCCAAATACTGCATGTTCGTTCCTCCTTATCCTTTTCGGGCGCCTGCGGCAACCTCTGATACAATGCGCTGCATATCCGCCCACTTGCGCTGCATATCCGCCGCCAGGGCAATCTGGGCTCTTGCCCGCACCAGGTTGTGCTCGGGGTAAGCCGTCTTAAAGTACAAGTCGCCATCAATATAGTGCTTCAGGAAGCGGGTGGCCAGCTCCAGAGTCATCACCAGCGCGCCCATGGGCATCATTTCCACTTCCTTGTCCGTCAAGGAGGGGGCTGCCTCGATATATCCCTTGGTATATACCTCAAACAGGTGCAAATCCAGCCCCATCTTCTCTGTATCCACCTCATCCTCAGCGGCGGTGGCAGCGCCGAACCGGATAGAATCGCCGTAGTCATACAGGCTCAAGCCGGGCATAACCGTGTCCAAATCCAGTACGCACAAGGATTTCCGGGTTTTCCGGTCCAGAAGCACGTTATTCAGCTTGGTATCGTTATGGGTTACCCGCAGAGGCAGCTCTCCGGACAGGCGCATTCTCTGCAGCGTGCAGGCCAGCTCCTCCCGGTCCAGCAGGAATTTAATCTCCCCGGTGGCTTGAGAAACCCGGTTGCACGGATCGGTCTCCAAAGAGGTCTTCAACTGTTGATACCGGTCAATGGTATTATGGAATTCCGGAATAGTTTCATACAGAGAATTTGCAGGAAAATCCGCCAGCTGCTCCTGAAAACGTCCAAAGGCCAGGGCGCTCTGGTAGAAATCCTCTTCACTTTCCGGCACGTCCAGACAGAAGCCCCCTACAAATTCGTAGGCGCGCCAAAATTCACCCTTTCTGTCCCGGTGATAGAAAAGCCCCTTTTGGGTGGGGATAAACCGCAGCGCAGTCTGCCCTTCATCAATTCTCTGGCGCAGATACTCCGTT
>JAZOQT010000001.1:0-9728 GCA_045656245.1 Faecousia sp. | reverse complement strand
GAATGGAACCGATTACTTCTTCCCATCACTGTGTTTCTGGTCATATCATAGCGAATGTTCCCATATTTGTCAAGGGCAAACAGCGCCCAAGAACTTAATTGTCTCCTGCGCCTAAAAGCATTTCCCTGGCACTTTCCAGGGTTGTATCAGTAATGCATTCGCCCCCGATGATACGGGCAAGCTCGCCGGCCCTGCCCTCAAAATCCAAAGGCGTAACCGTGGTGTAGGTGCGGCCGGAGCGCTCCTCCTTGCGAATCAGCAAATGGGTCTGGGCCAAAGCTGCCAGCTGGGGCAGATGGGTTACGCAAAGCACCTGTTTATTCTTTGCCACAGCGCGAAGCTTCTGGGCAACCTTCTGGGCGGCCCGGCCGGAAACACCGGTATCCACCTCATCAAAAATCAAGGTGTCTACCCTGTCCTGACGGGCAAGTACGTTCTTCATAGCAAGCATTATCCGGGCCAATTCACCCCCGGAGGCTACCTTACTCATGGGCTTCAGCGCTTCGCCGGCATTGGCAGACATATAGAATGCAACATTGTCCGCCCCGTTGGGAGACAAGGCGATTTCCGTAAATTCGCAGGAAAACTGCACC
The DNA here is from genome assembly GCA_045656245.1 of Faecousia sp. Taxonomy (GTDB): domain Bacteria; phylum Bacillota; class Clostridia; order Oscillospirales; family Oscillospiraceae; genus Faecousia. The sequence goes on along the minus strand of JAZOQT010000001.1, from coordinate 9,135 downwards.
TTCGGCATATCCAACTGGGAAAGCTCATCGAGAATCTCTCCGGAAAGGCGCTCTGCGGCCTGCATGCGGCTTTTACGGAGCTGCAAGGCAAATTCTTGCGTTTTGCTTTCAGACCGCTGCAGCTTGACTGTCAGCTTCTCCAGGCGCTCGTCGGCAAACTGGATTTCGTCCAATTCCTGTTTGGCGTTTTCCATGTATGTAAGAATATCTTCACAGCTTGCACCGTATTTGCGACGCAGGCGGTGAATGGTATCCAGACGCTGTTCAATTTTTTCCAGTTCATCACCGGAATACGACAGCTCATCACGGGCAGATCGAAGTTCCTCCGCAGCATCCTGCAGCTGATACATCAAATCCGTCAGACGCTCCTGCAAGGGAGAGTAGGCGTCTGTATAGCGACCCACACGGGAAAGCTCCCGCTGAGCGTTGGATAGCAAGGCGCATGCGCCGTCAGTGTCCTCGCCGCCGTAGATATTCTCCACAGCAATATGAATGGCATCGGACAGCTTTTCAGCATTTTGCAGTACCTTGCGGCGGCTTTCCAATGCGTCGTCTTCCCCGGCGCGCAACCCGGCTTTTTCAATCTCCTCAATTTGGAAGCGCAGGGTTTCCATGCGGCGAAGCTTTTCCCCTTCGTCGATGTTCATGCGCTGAATTTCCTTCCGCAGGGCGTCCATTTCGGCGTAGTTTTGGGCATATGCTACCAGGAGTTGTTCATGTTCCCCAAAGCTATCCAGAAACTGCAGGTGATTTCCTTCGTCCAAAAGAGATGCGCTGTCGTGCTGGCCATGAATATCAATCAGCTGTGTGCCCAATTTGCGTAAAATGGACACGCTGACCAGCGTACCGTTGACCCGGCAGATATTCTTTCCGTCAAGGTAAATTTCCCGATGGATTACCGTTTCCTCGTCATAGGCAACGCCGTTTTCTTCGAACCATGGGTATTGGGGAACGCCGGTAAACACTGCGCGAACGCAAGCCTTTTCCTCTCCGGTGCGAATCATATCCCGGTAGGCCCGTTCACCCAAAATGGCGGAAATGGCGTCAATGACAATGGATTTGCCAGCGCCGGTTTCACCGGTAAGGACATTAAAGCCACGGTCAAAGGAAATGTCCGAGCATTCAATGACCGCAATATTTTCAATATGCAGAAGGCTCAGCATTGCCCTTCCCTCCCTGCGTAATCAGCCCAGCAGACTTTGGATTTCACCGCAGAAAACAGCGGCGGCGTTATTGTCCCGCATAACGATAAACACCGTATCATCACCGGCCAAGGTGCCCACCACAACGCTCATATTCATGGCGTCAACGGCGGATGCGGCGGCAGATGCCAGTCCCGGCAGGGTACGCACAACGATGATGTTCTGGGCATAGTCGTAGCTGGTGATACATTCTCTGAAAATGGTGTTAAGCTTGGTGGAGAAGGTATTGCCGGTCTCCCCTGCTCCGGTGGTATAGCGATACGTGCCAAAGTTGGTTAACTCTTTGATAATTCGAAGCTCTTTGATATCACGGGAAATGGTTGCCTGTGTGCTGTGAAAGCCTGCATCCTGTAGCTCCTTTAAAAGCTGCTCCTGGGTTTCTACATCCCGGTTGGTTATAATTTCCAATATTTTCGCTTGTCTTTGCCTTTTCATAGCTTTCTACCTCTTAACTGTTACGGAATTTTGCGTTAACTACGTCGTAAAAGCTGCGCTCTTTCAGTTTAATCATCTGGGCCTCCAGCTTGGAGCGGCGAATGGTGGCTGTATCGCCGATATTCATGCGAAACGCCTTGCCGCCGTCTACACTCAAATAAGCGTTGCGCCTCGCTTCGGGAGAAAGGACTACCGTAATCACCCGCTTGTCCGATGCCACAATACAACGGCTGACAATGTTATGGGCGCAGATGGGAGTGATGAGAATGTTGCTTGCCTCCGGTTCGACAATGGGGCCGCCGGCAGAGAGGCTGTAGGCGGTAGAGCCTGTGGGGGTTGCCACAATCACACCGTCTCCGCCGCACTGCATGGCCTGTACGCCATCGCAGCCTACTGTCAGGTGGACGATACGGGCAATTGCACCCTTGGTAACCACCACATCGTTCAGACAAATGTCGTGAAACACATAATCCCGGTTTCGCATAACGGTAACATCCAGCATCATACGGCGGTTGATGGCATAATCCCCTGTGGCAAGACGGGCAAGCTGCTCCAATTCGGTGCTTTCCAGTTCCGCCATGAAGCCCATGGTGCCGATATTCACACCCAAAATGGGAATCCCAACCCTGGTCGCCATTTTGGACATATGCAGAATCGTGCCGTCTCCGCCAAAGCAAATGATGCAGTCAGCGTGGTGAATCTCTCTGTCCATGGGATAAAAATGCAGATTCTTCGGTAAATCAAAGGTCTTGTCCACATCAAAGGGCAGACAGATTCGGGTCTCCACCCCGGCGTCCTCCAATATTTTCTGGGCAGTCCGGACGGTTTGGAAGCCTTTGTCCCGATAGGGATTGGGCGTTAATATGACTCGTTTCACAGTTTCACCCCTTTAATGTGTTATGGGCATCGGATACGACTTTGGCGGTATCGGGAAGGATACCCTCTTTGTCATCCAAGGTCAAATGCCCCAAAAATTCAATATTCCCCTCGGGCCCCTTCACGGGAGAAAAGGTCAGCCCTAACACTGTAAAATTCAGAGAGCTTGCCAATTCCAGGAAGCTATCCAAAACTTCTTTATGGGTCTCCGGCTCCCGGACAACCCCTTTTTTGCCCACTTTTTCCCGACCGGCCTCAAATTGGGGCTTGATTAGACAAAGAACCTGCCCAGTGGGCTTCAGAAGGGCCTTAATGGCCGGCAGAACGATTTTCAGAGAGATAAAGCTCACATCTATTACCGACAAATCCAACGGCTCTCCCAGCTGCTGCGGGGTTACGTAACGAATGTTGGTTCGCTCCATTACCACAACCCGTTCATCGGAGCGGATTTTCCAGTCCAGCTGGCCGTAACCAACATCGATGGCGAATACCTTCTTTGCTCCCTGCTGCAGCAGACAGTCGGTAAACCCGCCTGTAGATGCGCCGGAATCGCTGCAAACGTATCCCACCGGCTTCACACCGAAGTCCCGAAGGGCTTTTTCCAGCTTCAGACCGCCGCGGCTGACATAGGGGCAACTCTCCCCTCTTACCTCAATTAAAACGGATTCTTCGTAGGAAGTACCGGGCTTATCCGCCTTTTGTCCGTCCACATAGACCTGCCCGGCCATAATAACAGCCTGTGCCTTGGCCCGGGAATCGGCATAGCCCTGCTCCGTCAAAAGCACGTCCAGTCTCTTTTTAATTTTCAACGGGACGCACCTCCCTAATCCGATTTGCAATACCCTGTCCGTCCAGTCCGTAGGCATTGTAAAGAGTTTCCATACTTCCGTGGGTTACGAAATGCTTGCCCAAATTCAGGCCGAAAACCTGCTTGTCAGGAGCGGATTTTCTGATTTCATGGGACAATGCTGTGTAAATTCCACAGGCATCGGCCACTTCCTCCACAACAAGGATATCTCCCTGTACGTAGGGCAATAGCGTATCGGCCGTAATTTCTGTTAGACGCAAAAGCCGCAAAACGGTAATTTCAATCCCCTGTTGGGACAGAATCTGCGCTGCCTGCATCACATTTTCCAGCATTGTGCCGTAGGTAATGACAGTAAAATCCTTGCCTGTGCGATGGCAGTGGAGCTTTTGGTTATGCCAGCAGGAATCCCGGAAGGATTTATCACTGCCCCTGGGGTAACGGATTGCCACAGGGCCATGGGTACCCTCTGCCGCCCAGAAAAGCATATCCTCCAATTCCCTGCAACTGGCAGGGCAAAGAATCTCCAGCCCAGGCATTTGCCGCAGGAAGCCTACATCAAAAATACCGTGGTGGGTCTCCCCGTCCTCTCCTACCAGACCGGCGCGGTCAACAGCCAGAATAACAGGCAGATGAAGCAGGGCGATATCCTGCATAATCTGGTCGTAGGAGCGCTGTAAAAAAGTGGAATACAAGGCGACAACGGGAATCATACCCTGTTTGGCGAGTCCCCCGGCCATGGATACCGCGTGTTCTTCCGCAATACCCACATCAAACAGCCGCTTTGGATACCGTTCCTTGAAATCAAGCAGCCCGGTGCCGCCGGGCATAGCGGCGGTGATGGCGCAGAGTTTGGGATTTTCTGCGGCAAGGCGAACCATGGCCTGTCCAAAGGCATCAGAAAAGGTCAGTTCCTCTTTCTTTGCTATATCGCCGGTTTCGGGATTAAATTTGCCAACGCCGTGGAATTTGGAGGGGTGTTCCTCTGCCGGGCGGTAGCCACGTCCTTTTTGGGTTATTACGTGAATGAGAACAGGCTCTTTCATATCCCTTGCGCCACGAAGCACGGAAATCAGCTCCGGCAAATCGTGGCCGTCCACAGGTCCCAGATAGGAAAAGCCCATATTTTCAAAAAACGTACCGGGGAGTATCATGCGCTTGACCCACTCTTTTACCCTGCGGGTAAATTCGAAGATACCACTGCACCCGGGAAGCTTTTTCATAATGCGGCGGTACTTGTCTTTTGTCCCAAGATACCGCTGCTTGGTACGCAGACGGGAAAGATGCTTGGATATGCCGCCAACATTTCGGTCAATGGACATTTTGTTGTCGTTAAGCACCACAACCATCGGTTCCTTACTTCCGCCGGCATCGTTTAGGCCCTCGTAAATCATGCCGCCGGTAGCAGCGCCGTCGCCCATTACGGCAACCACGTCATATTTCTGATTTTGCAGGGTTCTTGCCCGGGCCATGCCCAGGGCAATGGAAACAGAGTTGGAAGCATGACCGGCTACAAAAGCGTCCGTTTCACTCTCTCCGGGCTTGGGAAAGCCGGCGATACCGCCAAACTGGCGCAAATGGGCAAAATCCGCCTGGCGGCCAGTCAACAGCTTATGAATATAAGACTGATGGCCGACATCAAACACCAGACGGTCCAAACGGGTATCAAACACCGTTTCCAAAGCAACGGTTAATTCCACAACGCCCAGATTGGAAGCAAGGTGGCCGCCGGTTTTGGATATTTTGGAAACCAGATATTCGCGAATCTCCCGGCAGAGTTCCATTCGCTCGGAATCGGTTAACGCTACCAGGTCATCGTGGCATTGAATTCTATCTAATATACGCAAAGGAATACACACCTATCATTTTGTTTTCTTATTGGTGAAAAGATTGGGCAAGTTGTGCAGATAATAGAGCACCTTGCCTGTAAAATGAACAATGGTCGTAGAAGAATTGACGGCAAAGGTCTTGCCAGCTGCCTTTCCTCCTACGGTCAGACCCGCTACCAGCGCAGACATAAGAAGTCCTACCAGCCTGGGCCAGGAAACCTCTGTCTGCAGAAGAAGCTGGGTGGCGATTGTGGCAGAGGCGCTGCCGGATACAACGCCGCAAATATCTCCAACAACATCGTTACAAATGGAGCTTACCCGTTCTGCCTGCCGCAACAGATTGATGGCCTCCTTCGCCCCGGGGACCTTACGGGCCGCCATGGCGTGAAAGGGCGCTTCGTTGGCAGAGGTAACCGCAACACCGATTACATCAAAAATAATACCCACAAGCACAATCAGCAGCAGTATCAAAAAAGCGGTGAAAATACTGCTCCCGTCCATGATTTCCTCGGACACCAGAGAGATGGTGCCGGAAACCAAAATCGTTACAAAAAAAATGAGGACAACCCAGCGGGCCGTCTTGCTTCGGTGGGATTTTGAGGTACTTGGGTCAGGTTTAGACACGGAATTTCTCCATCCTTTAAATAAAATAATGACGGCGACAGACAGGATAAATCTTACGGCTTAGGTCGGGTTGGTTTTCCCCGGTCGGTGCCTGCCGTTGCCGCGCAGGTGGTTTCCCATTAAACCGGCCTTTCAAGTGTTACCATCTTGACTACCCGATTGCCACTTAGTCCGTACTGTAATCCCCTGTCTGTCCAGTTACGACAGCCTAGGTGATTTCCACGGCAGAACAAACCAAATCTTAGCCTCTTTTGCAAGAATGATTTCCAGAAGCAATATCGCCGGTGCCATGGCCACTGACACACGGACGCGTCCTTCTTTCCCAGCATGCTCACTCAAGGCAGGCTACGCTGCACGCAGCACACGATTCTGTGCACCGCCTTGCAGGTTCATACCTGATTCGTACGCGAAGCGGCTTCCAACACTGTGGAGTTCCCAACTTCGTCGCACAAGCTTCAAGTCTCCACGGAAAACGGGTCGTATGCTCCATGCCGTTGGAGCGCGCCCGAAATCCTTAACCCCCAGCATCCACCCTAAACTGGGCGTAAAAAGCAGACACCAGGGACTTCATCGATGTGCCCTTCATAGGATTTTTAGGCCCTACCTGGAAGAGGCCGTTCTGACTAGGATACTGCGCCGTCGGAGAATATCATAGCATATTATTTCTGTATATACAAGTATTTTTTCAAAAAGAAGGGTAATATTTAAAATTTATACATAATTCTATGGTTATTTTCGGTTAACAAACCAGTCATCTACAATATCACTGTGTGTTACGGGGATTTCGATAGATTTCAGTTCTTCTTTTGAAAAGAACCGCAGCTCCTTGGATTCGGGACTGATTTTCAATGCAGGCTCCTTTTCCAGCACCAGCTCATACACAACGATGACCATGCGCCAGATACTGCCATCGCGAAAAGCGGCGATACGGCCCGGCTCGCCGTACACGGCCAGCTTTTTAAAGCTTTGCGGAGGTATCCGCAGACCCAGCTCCTCGTAAATCTCCCGGCAAATTGCCTGGATTTCCTCCTCTGTTTTCTTGACTCCGCCGCCGACGAGACCCCATGTATTGCTGTCTCTGCGGCGCTCAAGCAGCAACTTATTCTGCCAGGTGATGATGGCATTGACCCCCAGGTGGGCAGGCATGGTGGGTTTTGGGGCGTTGGGGTCGTTGCGGTAAAACTTTACAATGGACATCGTGTTCCTCCCGGTTTGAGATTCGGCAATTCCTAACAACACTATACCAAATTTGATGTCGGCGCACAAGGGGAAATTCCCAGTTGCGGCGGTGGTATTTTTTTGTTATACTGTAAAAAAGGAGTTGAAGACATGCTGAAGTATCCTTGCCTGGTTCTGGACCATGACGATACTGTGGTGCAAAGTGAGGCTACCATCAATTATCCCTTCTTTTGCTACATACTGGACAAGTTCCGTCCCGGTACCAAAATCACTCTGCAGGAATATACCAAGGGCTGTTTTCACTACGGCTTTGCGGATATGTGCAGAAAATGGTATCAGTTTACAGAAAATGAGCTACTGGAAGAATACCTTGGCTGGCAGGAGTATATTAAGAACCACATTCCTGCCCCCTTTCCCGGTATTGAACGAATTATTCACCGGCAAAAGGAAGAAGGCGGTCTTATCTGCGTCGTGTCCCATTCCTGCGTACAGAATATTACCCGAGATTACCGGACGCACTTTTCTGTGCTTCCCGATGCCATTTACGGTTGGGATTATCCGGAGCATCAGCGAAAGCCAAACCCCTACCCGATTGAGCAGATTCTGAAAACCTACTCTCTGAAGAAAACGGACCTGCTGGTGGTGGACGACATGAAGCCCGGCTGGGAAATGGCCAATGCTACCGGGGTGGAAATCGCATTTGCGGCATGGGGTAGAAAGGATTATCCGGAAATTACAGAGCAGATGAAGCAAATCTGCAATTACTCCTTTGAATCGACACAGATGCTGGAAAAGTTCCTGTATGATTAGCTTGACATACATGGTATACTAGCAACAGATTATCCTGAAGGAGGTGAGCCGTTTTGGAAAAGCAGACAATCAAAATCGTGGCTACCAACCGGGAAGCAAGACATGAATACTTTGTAGAAGAAGAAATGGAAGCCGGGATTGCGCTTTGCGGCACGGAAGTGAAATCCATCCGCGGCGGCAACCTGAATCTGAAGGATTCCTGGTGCGGAATCAAAGACGGCCAGCTTCTCATCAATCAAATGCACATTGCCCCATATGACCACGGGAACATCTTTAATCGGGACTCCAAACGGCCAAGGCAGCTTCTGATGCACAAACGGGAAATCATGCGGCTACTGGGTAAGGTCAAGCAAGACGGATATTCCCTGATTCCCCTTTCGGTCTATTTTAAAGGAAGCCTTGTGAAGGTCAAGCTTGGCCTGTGTAAGGGCAAAAAATTATATGACAAACGACAAGCCATGGCTGAAAAAGACGCCAAGCGTCAAATTGAGCGGGCTATGAAAGAGAGGTACTGATTATGAATCCCAATTTTAAGATTACCATGGAAAACGGCTGCATCATCGAAGGCGAGCTGTATCCCGAGACTGCGCCCCAAAGCGTTAGAAACTTCATCGACCTGTGCAACCACAATTTCTACGACGGCTTGATTTTCCATCGGGTCATTCCCGGCTTTATGATTCAGGGCGGCTGTCCCCAGGGCACCGGCACTGGCGGCCCGGGCTACTGTATCAAGGGCGAGTTTCTCTACAACGGCGTGGAAAACAAGCTTAAGCATAAGCGGGGCGTTTTGAGCATGGCTCGTTCCTCCTCCCCCAATTCCGCCGGCAGTCAGTTTTTCCTGATGCATGAGGATGCCCCCCATCTGGACGGTCAGTATGCCGCCTTCGGCAAGGTAACCTCCGGCATGGAAGTGGTAGACCAAATTGCGGCGACAAAGACCAATTTCCAGGACCGTCCCCTTACCGAGCAAAAGATTGCATCTATCACCGTAGACACCCATGGGGAAACCTATCCCGAGCCCAATAAACTTCCCGATCCATACGGTAGATTTTAATTTAGGTACAAATATAAAAGATATAAGACGGAAGCTATCCGTCTTATATCTTCTATCCAATCTTACTGTTTCCAATTTGGGGCCGTACTGGTTTCGACGGGGGTAGTGAGGCTGGAATAGCGGGCCGTGGCGCCTAGCCACGATAAAACGGGCAACTTTTAAATTTAACTGACAACAATCCTGTTGCAATCGCTGCCTAATTAGGCGCGCATCCGCCCCGGAAGGTCCACGAGCCGGGCTCGGGTGTCATTTGAGTGGAGCACGTGCGTATGGTAAGCTTTGCCCATACCATGCATCATGAAGCTACCGATTCCCGAAGGG